>JAQBHK010000436.1:0-30340 GCA_032127815.1 Desulfobacterales bacterium | reverse complement strand
TTGCACCTTCGACTTACACCCTTCATCTTCCCTATGAGGAGGCTGGATTTGATAAGGAAGGGATCAAGCGCCGGCAGGGACTCATCCGCCAATACCAACATCCAACATCATCATGCCAATATTAAAACAGTTTAAGGGAGTGGTGTCTCTGGAGGTTTTTTCTTACGACAGATTAGTCAGTTCTTTAAACTTTTTAGAGCAATGCTGGTTTTCTTAACTGCCTTCCTCTTTGTAGATCAAGAGGAAAAGAAGGCTTGAAATGGCCGTGTAAATACCGATCAAGGCAAGGGATTTGGCGTAGCCCATGTAAGATGCCAGCACTCCCAAAATGATCGGAGCTGCAACGTTTCCGACTCTTTCCACCATACGGTAGATCCCCAGTCCGGGACCCAATCCGACCTCTTTTACGGCCTTGAGTTGGGAGGCGAGTTTGGCCTGATTGGCGACCGACAGCGTATGAGCTAGACCCAGCATGATGATACTGAAAGAAACTATAAAAGTATTGCTCCAAAACAGAAAGGGCACTAAGGCCAGTCCGGAAAATATACCTCCCCAAAAAATGAAGGCTTTGGTCGTAAAGGATCGATCACTCCACTTCGATACTCCCTGGCTCAAAATAATCATAACCAGGCTATATAACATGATACAGCGTCCGGTATCAGACTGAGTGGTGCCCAGATCTTTCAGGATCAGAGGAGCCAAATAGTATACCAGACCTATCAGGCAGATCTTGTTGGGTATGCTCTGGAAGATTGTCAGTGCCGCAAAATTACGATCAGACAGGAGCTTGACGGCCATACGCGGCGACGGCAGGGCATTAATCATGACCTTAAACCAATTTCCCGTCTCCTGCTCACTGCCTTCATGATGAGCGGGTGCCGATTTTTCTTCAATAAAAATATACATAAAAAATATGGAGGCAACAGCTATGACCGCTCCCATGTAAAAGAGAGAACTAAAGCCTACCCTGTCGGCTACCATACCGCCAATGGCTGATCCGCACAGCGTGCCGCCATAAAAGGCCGAAAGAAATATGGCCATGCCCTCAGCCCGATTCGCTGTTGAAGTAACGTCGACAATATACCCCTGGACCGTCATATAAACGGTGCCAAACCCGAACCCCACAATGGAGCGGTAAATAATCAGCATCAGAATATCATCGGCCGTTCCACTCAAAAAAAGACCGGCTGCGCTGATAACAGCCCCAGTCAGAAAGGCCTTCTTGCGGCCTATGATATCAGACCAGGCCCCTCCCAGGGGAAGACTGACCACTGTAAAGAACATAAAAGCCGCTATAGGTAAACCCAGAACCACTTCCTCGGAGAGATTCAGCAGAGGGCGGTACAGCTCCTTGGCGTAAAGTGGCAGGAATGAAATGCTCAGGGCTTCGGCAAATACAAAGAGAAAAATGGTAGGCCTGATTAATACCGGCGATTCTACGGAGAGAGGTTTTTTCCAGGTCTCACCAGCGAGATGGAATCGGTTGATAATGGTTTTCAGGTTCGCCAGTGACTCCCGGGCTAAATGGCCTCCGGGATATTTCCCGGGGTCACTTGCCAGAGATCTGGATATGGCTGTCAGATTTATCCACTCTTCCTTGAAACGGCTGCGATATTGCTCGAAGCGCAGCAGCATATAATCAAGAAAATCGATGCCCGTGCGACTAATGGGCATGCTGATAAGCCTTTTTTCTTGTGCGAAATGGATTTCTTTAGTCACCCTTCGCAATGGCAGGGCGATGGTATAGGCAATTATAAAAAAGAGAAAGTCAATTGTGGCTAAAATTGAGACCAGGATAATCGTTCCGGTATCCAGGGCGATCTCTTTAACCTTTTTGGCAATAAGTTCCTGATTAACACCCAGGACCAGTTCGCCCTGGATCGCTTCTCCTGGTTTTTGCAGGTTAAAGGAAAGACCGGCTTCAGATGTCAAACTGGAAAGAAAAGCGGTCTCATCACCTGCTGAAAGCTCCTGACCCATCAAATATTTTTTTCGATCGCAATAATAAAGCCATGGGCCTGAAGGTTCATGAATGGCGATAAAAGCCAGATTGGGAGCATCTGACAAGATCTCTTTTAAAAGAGCTTTAAGGCCGAAAAGCTTTTTAACGGAGATCCCTTTTTCCAGGATATCGTTCAGGTTTTCCTGCAGGCTTATGCCGACGGTATGAAGATTGGAGCGGACAACCTGGCTATATTTGTTCTGATAAGAGCGTACATTAACATACAGATAAATAAGCTGTGAAAACACCGTAAGTCCCAGGACAATCCAGAGGAGTTTGCGGTTCAGGCTAATCCTCTTCATATTGCTTCCTTCCGAGAACATTTTGCATCAGCTTTATCTTGTACCCGGCAACGGAATGTTCATCAGTCAATCCTTGGAGTCTGTTCAACTCGCTGGACAATTCGTGCCTGGATTGGTTAGTCCAGGTAATGAATTGGGTTATATCTCGATGTACCGCCTCAATTTCTTCAGGCATTTCGATTTGGGCCACAGTACCGGCGTCGTTCTCTTTATTCATCAGATTTACCACCAGACCGACCTGCCGGCGGGCGGGTTTTACGAAGAAAAACTTGATCAAGACGCCAATCAGAACGGCCGTTAGAATTACAGCTGCGGCCAGTTTGTTGCGAGAGTTCTTGATTAAGATCATTTTCTCCTGATCCAGCACCGATTGACTGAAAACCAGGCACAGAATACCTTTATCACCTCCATCTTTGGGTTTGATGGGAAACATTACATAATAGTTTTTCTCAAAGAGTTTGATAACGGGAGGCTCGGCCTTCCAATCAAATATTCTGTCGGCAGGGAAATGTTCCCTGGCCTTGAAGTTGCCCAAAAGAACTTTGCCGGTTGAGGTTCCTTTTTCAGCGACACCCTTGGCAACCACAAACTCTGCTTTGCCGGAGGCAAAGAGTATCTTTCCATTGGAATCTGATAAAAAAATCTCCCTGATATCTTCTGATTGCCCGTAAAGTGTTTTTACCATTTTATCCATTCCAACAAAGCGGTCCAGGGTTTTGCCAAATTTTAAGGCCCTTTCAATTTTGCGTTTGAGGTCTTTTCCCAGGATTTCGTATTTTGCGGTGATAGCTTCAAGAAAGGTTTTCTCAAAGGATAAAACACTAAGGTAGGTACCCAGAGCCTGTGAGAGCGCCAGTATCATTAACACAATCAATATAATCTTGGCGCTGAAACTGATGCGGGTCCGGGTGGAGCGGTAATCAAAGTAATCATCTTTCATAGTCGAATATTGATGGTTTCTTAAACAAAACATTGAAGCAGCCTGCCAGGGCCTCTCTAGGGGTGCAACTGAAGCTGGGAAGCTGTTCAAGCGCAACCCCGCACCATCCTGTTTTGAAATTTTTTTTCTGTTCTTCAAAATCGCTCAGCCGGGCAGATACGGTCGTGCCTTCGTCAAAGTGCATGGGGCTTTTCAGGTTCTGATAAACGACATAACGGAGTTTCCCCCCATATTTGTCCTTGAGTTTCCTTATAACAAAACCACTGTTTAGTAAAATCTCGACGTTCCAGTAATTGTACGGGGATACGGTTGCGCAGATATGATAGTGTGTGCTCTGTTCCTTCAACAGGTGCAATGCGTGACGGTTCATCTTAGACGCCAGCGCATTGCCTCGAAAGGTGGGATGAACGCAAACCATCTGAAGATTGGCAACCCTGGACAGTTCCATGTCGGGAAGGCCAATGTCGATGCCTAAGTTCCATTCAGCATCCTGGCTGTCCGGGTAGTAGACATTTCTAAATGCGACCAGGCGCTTTCCAATAAAAACACCGATAACAAAGCCTTTCAGTCCGATATGTTCCTTCATAAAATCGTAGGAAAAGGCTTGCAGCATATCCCGGCGGCTTAGATTTTGAACGATGATCTCCTGTAAATCCATAATTTGGGGCATGTAGCTTTCATCAAGAAATGTCATTGAATATTCTACTTCTCTGACTTCGGAATCGTCGCGTTTTTCCTTCATCATTCCGGTTTCCAGCAATTGTCTCGTTTCCATATACCCCCCTTTCTGAACTGCACAGCGAGCGCATTCCCCGCAAGAAGCTTGATGGAGCGCAGCGGAAATCCCGCTCAGCGGGGCTGCAGGGTTCTTTAATACATCGTAAAATAAAAGAAATGATAGGTTATGGGTGGACACTCGTTATTTTTGCAGGATCTCGTCGTAAACTTCATCCGCCGCCCCCAGGATATCCACCGTCGGGTCAAAGTCGATAATTTGAGCTGCTTTAAGGTTGATGGCGATTCGGGGAGGATCTTTAAAGAGCTGTTCCAAGTCCCGCACTTTAGCGCCATTGAAGACTTTGGCGATCGTTTCGGCGTGGAAAAAGGCAATATATTTGAAGCCCGCCCGGGCAATACTTAAAAGCACACCATGCTTGACTTCTCTTGTACCTACCTGGCTGAAGGTTGGAACCTTGTGTTTATTAAGGGGTGCCAGCAGTTTTGGCATACTTGCCAGCGTCACACCTCTGTGAACCGTAAAATAGAACGCATCAATTTTGGGTGCCAGCTTGGTTATGCATTTGAGTACGGCCTCCTCCGCTTCTTCCGTGGAGATATTCGAAAAGGGTGCGTTGCATGCAACTATCTCATAATTCAGCTCTTTAGACAGCTTTTCAACATCCTCGATGGCCGCATAGGTTCGCCCGTCAACCGTATCCATCTCATAGACAATACCCAGTTTTTTAAATCCGATGATTTCGTGAAAAATACGAACTTGCCTCTCGTAACGGGTGGGGTCAACGCGTGCATTAACGTGGTCGTAACCTGAATCTTTTTCGTTTTTGATAATATTTGAGCGCAGCGGATCGCTCGTTGACATGACGATAGTGGGTACTGAATGTTCGTTGTTTGCAAGATCCTGACCGGCTTGGGTTCCCATTGCAAGCATCAAATCGACATCTTTTTTGTTCTTCAGGCGGTCCAAAACGAGTCTTTTTGTATTAGCGCGCAAGGCTTTATCAAAATTGTTGGACCAGTAGGCATCCGGCAGAAACATCAAATAATCGCTTTTGACATTTTTTGTTATCCAGGTCCATAACTCACGCGTGTCGGTATCATCCTCCGGAAGGGGGAATTGCGTCTTTTGTACCCAGCCGAGTTCTGCAAAGGCATTGATTAACGCCCTTAGATTGAGAGGATAATTAAGATATGGTCCTCCTTCATAGTAGCCGATACGCCATTTCTCACCCTTATTGGTCGTTGGGGTAGTCGGATAATCACCCTTGGCGCCCGCGCAAAGGGTTCCGGCGCCGACCATGAGAAAAACGAGCATGATGCTGAGCATTTTAATCCTGGAATTCATGTCTGTCTCCTATTTAAATTCAAGGCAAATAATGGATCTCTGATTCCCGTATGTTTGATGTTTCAGGCATGCTAAAATGATATGATTGTAATGTTAAGGCCTCTATGGAAAATCGCTAAAAGCCGTCTTTGCTCCGAATTGCGCTAAACGTTATATAAAACCAGAGGTTCAGCCATATACCTTAGATGGCTTATATTGTTAATTATATTTATTAGTATGCAAGGTAATCGTAAACAATACAACACTTGTTTGTCAAGAATGATTGAAGATTTCCTGCAGCAAGCTGCAGGAAATCTTCGAATGTAAGGAATTCTATCAATTTTTTGATTCGCTCGCTAACCCCGCAACGACTCGACAGAGTTCGTCGAAGTCAAGCTGCGGGGAATGCGCTCGCTGTGCAGTTCAGAAAGTAAGGGGATAACTTGTCGATATCCTTGAATGTCAACTCTCAAATATCTCAAGAAGAATGCGGACTTGCTGTTCTTGACACTGCGCTTTCGCGGACTTCATTGAAATTTGTAATTTTCTGTGATACTTGGAGACCAGACCAAGTTTGTTTGCTTGCGATTACGCCTATCTATTCAAAACTATTGATTGCGGTTAAGCCGTAGCTTGACATGAATGTTATTTCCCTATCAAATTTAAAAGGTGACCTTTCAGGCGGCATATCGTCAGCGATTATGTCTCTGCCCGGGAATATCGTTTTCGGTTTGATTGCTTTTGCCCCGCTGGGCAGCCAGTACGCGGGCCAAGGTATTATGGCCGCCATGTACTGTTCCATATTTGCCGGACTGTTCGCATCCGTTTTTGGAAGTACGCCGGCAATGATTTCCGGACCAAAGGCACCCGTTTCCCTCGTTTTCAGTGCGGTCATCGTTCAACTGCTTGCCTCCCGCCACATCCAAATGATTCATCCGGACCAGTGTTCGACCGTACTGACTCTTGCCTTCATGGTGGTATTTGCGGGAGGAATTCTCCAGGTAGTATTCGGCCTGCTTCGATTCGGCAATCTGATTAAATTCATTCCTTACCCGGTAATCGCCGGATTTCTTAACGGTACGGCAATTTTGATTATTTTGAGCCAGGTTTGGACCTTTCTCGGAATACCCGCACAAAAGTCTCTGTACGATTTATTGAAATATTTTCATCTTGTAATGCCCCTGAATATGCTGATTGCCGTCGTCACCGCCATGGTCATGTGGAAGGCATCCAAAATTACCAATAAAATTCCCGCATCTGTTGTCAGTTTGGTGATTGGCTCCATATTTTACTATAGTCTAATGGGTTTAGGGTTGGGAAATCATCTCGGACAAACCATCGGACTGCTGCCGGTAAAAGCGCCATCCCCCCAATACATCTTAGAATTTCCATGTGTGTTCAGCAATTTGAATGGGATGGAATTACTTCCAATTCTTCTTCCGGCGGCGTTCGGCATTGCCATGCTTAGCTCCATCGATTCGCTGTTGTCTTCTGTTTCCATGCAGAGTCTGACCTATAAGCGTTCAAATGCCAATCAAGAGCTTTTTGCCCAGGGAATCGGTAACATGGTATCCGCTTGCTTCGGAGGCCTTAGCGCAGCAGGCTTTGTAGCGCGCAGCCATGTCAATTACCAGGCCGGCGGCAGGACGCGAGTGTCCGGAGTAATCAGCAGCATGGTTGTTTTGTTGATTCTCTTTTTGTTTTCCCCATTGATCGGTATGATTCCATACGCCGTGATGACCGGGATAATACTGGTAGTAGCCCTGCAAATCGTTGATAAATGGAGCCTTCAACTTATAAGAGATATTTTTTCGCCGGAGATTACCCATAAAAAAGTTTTTTTACATAATTTTTTCGTCATTTTTGCGGTTACGCTGGCCACCGCTGTGTTCAACCTGATCGTTGCTGTGGGCCTGGGATTAGGGTTATCCATTCTTATCTTCGTTGTGAAAATGAGCACGTCCGTGGTTCGGCGGAGTTACCGGGGCTCTGTTTTTCATTCCAAAAATCAAAGGGACGAAAAACTGATAGAACTTCTTCATGAGCATGGCGACAGGATATGTGTTTTGGAATTGGAAGGCACCCTATTTTTTGGCTCGGCCGACAGTCTCGCCAACGAAATCGAAGATTTAAGCCATGCAGGTGCTACGTATATTATCCTCGATATAAAACGGTTGAATGGGATTGACAGCACCGGCGCCCGCATCCTCGATCAAATTTGCCGCCAATTAAAAAATCAGCAAAAACACCTGGCCATAAGCTACCTAAAAAAAGAAAACCCCTTGCGGCAACTTTTGCATGACATGGATTTAATCGACTTCATCGGTGAAGAAAATGTATTTCCGGATACCGATCAGGCCTTGGAATACTTTGAAGATCGGTTGTTGGATAAAATTACGGGCGGCATACTTTACGACAAGGAGACGCCGCTTTTTGATCTACAAGCATTACAGGGGTTGGGAATTGAGCAGTTTACCGTGCTTGAGCCATTTCTCGAAAGGAAGCACTATCACAAGGGTGAAACCGTCTTTAAAGAAGGTGACAAGGACAATGCGCTGTACTTCATTACCAGAGGATCGGCCGATGTTACCATTACTCTGCCGGGCACGAATCATAAAAAGCGCCTGCAGTCTTTTTCTTCCGGGACGATTTTCGGGGAAATAGCCCTATTGGATGCCAAGCCCCGTTCCGCCAATGTGGAGGCCAAAGAAGATCTGGTCTGTTACAAGTTGACAATGGAAGCCTTTGTCCAATTGCAAGAGATGTATCCTCAAATTTCAATTACAATTTTAAAAAATATCAGCCGAATAATGGCCTCGCGCCTGCGCCTGGCCAACGATATGGTGATGGAACTGGAACGGTAATCGCATCGAAGAAAGTGTGTCGACATTATCAAACAACCTCTAAATATTAAATAATCATCGAGAACGGTTTAAAAACAACTTGACAAGCACACAGAACTTTTATGAAAATATATCGTAGCATTTCGCCATTTATAGCATTGATAAATACAAGGAGGCATTGATGAGATCAATCGACGCGAAAGAAGTCATAAGGATCAGCAGAAGTCGTGCGATTCTGGAAACCGAACTGTGCAAGCGAATGTATTTTATTTTTGACAGCTCGCCTATCATTAAACAACTTCGGAACTTGGTCGCCATCGCGATCGAGCAGATTTGTGCTCTCGGACTGGCCAACAAAGGCAGTGCCGAGTTGCTCTGGAACAATGCCATCAGGCAAGCAGGTGCCAACCTCGCCATATGGCCTTTGTACGCGGGCACTACAAGCATGCTGACCGTGAAGAACCTCATTAAAGTGCTCAATAAGTCTAATCAATGGACCGCTTCAGACTGCGGGGACCTCATGCGCCTCTTCGGCGGTATCATTGAGGACAAGACACTCCAGACCCGCGGACTCGTCGGCAAAGCCGTCGAGGACTTTCGCAGGAAGCAGCGAGTAGGCCCGGGGTTTGGTGATGACCAGCGCTCCCGAACAGGGGGGGGGTATGCTCCTAATCTCCCGCACATCTCGGCTGCGCACAACGCCGCGCTTGAATTCAAGCGCGCCAAAGGTTTCTCCGGATTCGCAAAAATTACATTGAACGATAAAAGCACGGTCAAAAAGATCGACTCCACCTTCGGCCTCGCCGAGGGTTGTGATATTTCCGGAACCACCGCCGATGCGCTTTTTTTCTTTCGCCACGTCAACGTTTTTATTGATGGCTTGCCGGAGATGATCCCTAATGAATTACTGCCGGTAATTCAGCTACTTCCTATGGCAACCATGGCTTCACAGGGACACCACACAATCCTTGAATGCGGACTCACGCTCACACTGAACAAGGTTATTGATTACCGCATTGGTTTCTACACGACGCTGATGCCGACAGGAAGCACCAACGGAACGCTCCAAGGGATCTTCAACGCCGCTGAAAAGGATGCTCGGAACAAACACATTCTCTGCTTTTGGGACAATAATGAGTTGCAGGGGATTCATTACGACACCTCTGAGGAACTCAACTTGCTCAAGGCGGCGTCCCTCACCAACGAGACATTCCGTTCTCAATTCGTATCGCTGCCGCTCAAGCCATCGAAGACCCAGCTCTTTGCCGTACCGAGTCTCTCCAAGCTTCCCAATTGATCCTGAAGGATGCGCCGGGATGGCAACGGAAGCCCTCCCGGTGCCGGGAGCGCACGTGGCATACGACCTCTAAGCTCCGGTCTCCTTCCCTGGTCAATACCTTTTTTAACATACGAAAGATAACGCTTTGGGTACTCTATTTTCCGGTAAGGCACAACTTACGTTTTTTCTTCCTCTTGGTTGCCGGCATCATCCCGGGGCTCTTCAGCTTCAGCTTTATCCTCTTTAATGCCGATTGTACCCCATAATGCCTGTATCAATGCCCTTGCTAAACATTCAAAGGAATGCAGGGGTGTTTCTTCAGACAGGTTTTTTAATAATTCAAATTGACAATCAAGGCTGTTGCCGGCTGCTGAAAACATTTCATCCCCGGAATTGCCGGCCAGAGTTTGCATCTGTTCCAGCAGCGGCGTCAATTTCTCGATCGCCTCGCCAACACCCTCTTTCTTTGTCAGCGGTTTTAAGATTCCTTGAATTGCTTGGGTCACTTCCCGTACTTCCGGTGTGTTTGAGACCGGGGCCATTTCCGGTAAGTATTGGAGTAAAACCAGCATACCCTCTGAAATCAATTCGACTGATGCCGGAATTTTTTCTTTAATCAAAGTTTCGCACTTCTCTTCCAGCACTGATCGTGCATCTTCTTTGAATCGGTTTTGGACCGCTGAAGCCAAAGCAGCGAAGATGGCCTCTGTTTGACTTTCCTTGGCGGAATTTTCAGGTTCATCCGCAGCTTCCAGGAACCCGTTTGGAAAAGAGAGCATAACCGCCTGGATTGCTTTTTCATCAAATTCCGGGTCTAATTTTTCAAGCATGAAAATAAAAACAGAGGCGGTCTTGCGGCGGCCTTCAAACTCATCATCGGCAATCGCGTTTAAAAAACCAAGGATCGCATCATTGCCAATATGATCGAATAGCGCTTCTCTGAAAAGAGCGATCTTGGGAGGGGATAGCTCTTCTTTTGCTTTTTCCCACAGCAGACGCCATTGATCCGGAGCCGGTTTAATAAATACAATATCGTCTGGTTTTCCGCCGGCCCACACCCATAAACCCCTGGTGGCAACGGGCCCCTCGTAATATTCAGCAATAAACTCGATGACTTTGTTTTCATTCAGTTTCATATATCCTCATTTATAATAGTATCTCCAGCGCTCCATCCTTTTTGCCAAGAAGCATGGGGTAGGTGCTCACACCCTCTTCATCGTCGGCTAACTCCATAAGGGGCGGCTCCCAATTTTTATTAACGATCTCGACCAGGCGGTTCCGACCGCAAAGGCGAAAATCAAAATCTGTCGAGTTAAGCGGTTCCAGGCCCCACCAGTGCTGGCGGGAATCCGAACGGGTACCCAAGCGTACAAGGTCTTCTTTTTTGCCGGGTTTCAAACCATAGGCCCGCTCAGTGTTTTTAAACCGCGCCTGACTTGTTTTAATATAAAGTTCCGGATCTCCGCTCAGCAGTGATTGATGAAATTTGGCAAGGAGCTCTTCGATCTCTTCCAAAGTGGGGTCGTCAAGTTGCAGGACCTCGCTTGTTTCCCAGTCCCATTCCCCGAACAGGGGGCCAAGGTCCGCAATGCCGGTGGCAACTTTGGGGAAAAATTCCGGGGTATTCTCGGTGGCTTTCCAGTGGACGCTCATCAAAGGCGTCCGTTCCGGACCCCTGACAACCGCACCGTATGGATAAACGGCAAGTATGGCCCCGGCCTTGGCCTCTTTGTCCGGCGTTAAACGACGCCGTACCCCATCCCGGCCCTTGAGTGCCTCCCCCGGGGTCGGGCCCGGGTTGATGATGATCTCTATCTCGTTAAGGCCGTCGACCAGGTGCTGGTTGCATTGACCGCCGTAGTATTTGCCATGCTCCGGCCCCCGCAAAACAATGGGAACATCGTTTATATAGAATTCGGCATCACAGCCTTCCACCGCGCATTCAAGCACATAAAACAAAGTGTCTTTACCGGCCATTTGGTACTCCCGTCTTTCCGTAAACTATGTTATCTCGCGTTTGTCTCCGCTACCACCGGATCCGTTTGGACGCATAATACTGCAAGTCCTTCAGCAAGGCCTGGGTGATGGTGATGGGGCGCTTGCCGATACGTTCGTGGCAGTTTATTTCCTTCCTCCTGGAAAGCCGCTTTACTCTATTTTTGAATTCGGTCTCCACACCGGTATCGCTTTCATCGGCAAATTCTTCCATTTCCGCCAGTTCCTCGTTGATTGTCTGGAGTTCCTCCATAATTTTTTTAATCGCCGCCAACCGGGGTTTGAATTTTCTTACACGGATATCGAGCATCTCAACGGTCTGGTAGAGCCGTTTGCTCAAATCGATTCGCCAGAAGCCCGTTCTGGTCCAGACGGTCTGTCGCTCCCAGATGAACGCCTCGCTGCATTTGCGCCACTGTTCGGCCCAACTGTCGGTATACACATCGTTGGCGATATCCGGCCTCTGGGTTCCCTGGTATGGATAGGTGTCGCCCTGGGTTTTGGAGGCCAGCACCATGTCCCACTGGAGGTCGCTGTATTTGTTCAAACAACTTTCGATGCGGCCGCGATGAAACTTGGCGCGGCTCCAGGCCAAATTGATGATCTTCTTGACATTCCAAAAGGAGTTGGCCGCCGGCCGCGGAAAGGCCCCCCGCCGCCAGGGGAGTTCCTTAGGGTTGCCCTCGATAAATTGTACTTCTTTTTTCTTTTCCTTGAAACAGATGACCTTAAAAGAGACGCTGGCGGAAACTCCTAAAAAATAGATCATGTACTCAACACCGAAGCGGTCGAGCAGGCCGGGCGATATCCTGAATTTCACCTCAAAGCCGGTCTTGATGGCACCGTTGGCCCGCATGACATTTTCGTGGACCAGAACGATGTCAATGCCGATCTCGGCCTTGCCGACCACGCCGATCCAATTGTCGAGCCACTCGGGTACAACGGTGTCCGGATTCTTGCGCTCAAACTCGGCCGTAAGGTTGGCCTCAATGGTCAATTTTCCATAAATAACCGCCTCGAACTTGGCAAAAAGCACATTGGCAAAGAAGCCGACCTTGGCTTTTACCGCCAGGCTGATCAGGGTTATGTCTATGTAGACATCAAACCATTTAAAGACACGATTATCGGTATATTCCTTCCAGCCCCAATAGAAGTCAACGGTGCCTTCCAAAAAGGAGAGTTCAAAGTTGACGCCCCAGCCGAATTGCCCTGAACAGCCGTCAGCCCAGAAGTTGAATATCTCCGGAATGGAACGGATCGTCTTGAAGGTGATGGCGATAGTGTCCCTGATTTTGTAATAAAAGGGGCTCGAGTAGCCGTTACGGGTCAGGACAAAGTCCATGTCACTGAGCTTGAAAAGGTTGTCGTCAAGAAAACTCTGGGTCGCCCCGATGGCACCGCCTGTGAGTTTGTTCAGATCAGCCTGCAACAAGGTAAACTCATCCATCCCCTTATCTTCAACCCGCCCTTTGATCTTGTCGATGATCATCTTGGCCAGGTTCGATTCGTCTTCTTCGTCCTCGTCCTCGCCGTCCCCTTCGCCATAGGTATGGAATCTCAAGCCCGAAGGTGAATGCTCCTGGCCCGGCTGGCGTTTGATTTTGGGTTTGCTGATCGCCTTGTAGTGAGTGTCGGTCAACAGTGAGGCGCCGCCGGGTTCCGGATCGTCCTCTTGATCGATCTCCTCCTCGGCGCTCTCTATTTCTTCAGCCTTTTCGATAATAATCGTTTCATAATACCGCTTTATCCTGTTGAGCAATTCTTCAACGAATTGCCCGGGGCCGGTAAAGGACTTATCCCTTTTTAACGTCAGAATGCGATTGGCGGCCCCGACAATATCCTTTGCTATGCCCCCGGCGTCGCTGCCAAAATGCTGGTGCATATCGCTGTTATATTCAAAGGCGGTCGTCTGCCGGGAAAGGCATTGTGAGATCGACTCCTTTTTTTGGTTGTACTCGTTCTGCAAGGTGTCCGCCCGGCTGTTGCGCTCTTCCTCCGTCAGGTCGGTTCCAGCCCGGATTTCCTCCACTTTTGTGGCAACCTTGTTATCAAGATCTTCAAAAAAGACCTCTTTGGAATCAAATTCCCGGTTTTCAAAAGTAACGATGATGTCCATCAATGCTTCACTGGTATCCGTCTCCAGTTGCGCCACCTTCGGCGTTTCCAGATCCCAGGGAAGTTTGTTTTTGATATGGGTAATAATTTTTTCCTGCTCGGCGGTAATCAGTTCTCGGCCGAGTTCATCAATACCCTTGCGGTCCAGTTCGCTGCGCAAGCCGCTCTTGCCCTTGCACAGAATATTTTTAAGATCTTCGATTTTTGAAAGGACTGGGGTACAGACACCTAGCTCCCCAAGTGCGGTGATGGTGTCGTCCGTTATCTTGTAATCGGAAGGACCCTCTTCTTCCTCCTCCTCTTCCTCTTCCTCCTCTTCTTCCTCGTCCTCCTCCTCGTCCTGCCAGCCGGTCTTCAATTTGCCATCCACCACTGCCAGGGTGGCTTTGTCTCCGAAGCCGAATAAGAGAACCGAAGGCGTCTCTTTTTCCTCTTCTTCTGTCTTCTCTTCGTCTTTTTTCTCGGAATCGACGACGGTCTCGCCGCCGATCTCCAGATGTACGCTCTCCTTGTTTTCCTGGTCGGAGCCGGGCGCATAATATTTGCCGCTG
This sequence comes from Desulfobacterales bacterium, assembly GCA_032127815.1. Lineage (GTDB taxonomy): Bacteria > Desulfobacterota > Desulfobacteria > Desulfobacterales > UBA11574 > Desulfatibia_A. The sequence continues at coordinate 16,251 of JAQBHK010000436.1, read as the reverse complement.
GCCCCAAAGACGACATTGCCGGGCAGGTTCGGGACATACTTGTAATGCAGGCAGAATTCGTCGGAAGGGTACACTTCGACGATGGCACGCAGGTTGTCGACCGATCCTCCCGGGTCGACCGGACCACTCTTGACGTCGGGGACGCCGCAGCCCTCCACTGAAACTTCATATTGACGCGGCGCCATTTTGGCAAAGGAAAAGGCCGAGATCAAATCCCGTATCAAGCCGACTCCCTGGGGCCGCTCGTCATCGTCGCCGCCGCTGCTCTTACCACTTTCGAGCTCTTGCAGTTTACCGTCCCAGTCGATCTTTTCGTGCCAGAATTGGTGGGATTGATTCACCGGCAGGTGCAGCACGACATCGGAAACCTTTTTTTGCTTCTTATTATTGCCCAATTTGTCGCGAACACTGAAGGGACTGTCATTTAAAGGCATCCACTGGTATCTCTGGGCCCAGCTGGTCCGGCGGTTGAGGTCCCGAGCCTGCATGCGCTCGAGCCGGGCCCGTTCATCCTGTTTTTCCCGCTCTTTTTGCTCTGCTTCCCGGTCCAGCTGCTCCTGGCTTTTGATCGTGGTCTCCAGTCCAAGCGCCCCGCCGATGGTAGAGAATACCTTGTGCTCGACCTGTCTTTCCAGGCGCGCGACCGGCTCAAAAAGATCCTTCACCATATCGAGCTTGCGCTTGGCCTCATTTGTGAGTCGTTGTGTTTTTGTTTGGACCTGCTTGATTTTCCCGGTTACCGGCTCAAAAAGCTTTTCGATTTTGGCCTGGGCGTCGACCTTCATGCCCTCTACCCTGGCAGCCGCCCTGGCGATCTTGGCCTCTGCCGGCCCCAAGGTCCCTTTTGTGCGTTCTTTGATATAGATAATCGGGTGCTGCAGGGCGATCTCCTGGTCCCCCACGGTATAGATGAAACTCTGGTCGCAGTAGCTGTCGAGACCGTCGAGTTCAACAGAGATGCTGGTGAAGTGGTGGTTTTTATCCTCATCTTTTTTCATGCCTTCCACAATAGGATCGCCGAACTGGCGGCCGCCGAGTACTTGCAGAACCGGAGTCTTCCGGGGAGTACAGACCAAAGCATGCTCCACGTTGCCGGCAGCGCTCTTTTCCTGGACGACCTCGAAAGTTCCGTTTTTTACGGGGCCGCGCTCGCCGGCGTCGGGAAGGGAGCCAAAATCGTTGACGTCCTCAAAGTCCCCGTGCCGAACGGTGATAAACATGCGATGCAGGTTGCAGGGTTTGTCGAGATCGACCTCCGGTTCCGGGCTCTCGGTTTTCTGCTTCTCTTCCGGCTTTGTTTTCGGGGGCGGTTCTTCCTTTTGTCGATGGGGGCAATCTTGTACGACCTCGTCCGGTGTGGGCGTTTTGACCTTGACAAATAATACATGGCCATTGGGTTCGGCCTCTTGCTGATTGGGCTCGTCCTTGGTCGGGTCCGGCTGCCAGTCCTTCGAGGTGGTCAGGTATACTCTTTGTTCAGGGACTTCGCCCTCGGCCTCTTCCAAGCCGCGGCTGAAGATGACTTTTTGCTCCACGGCCTCGTGCTTGCCCTTTGGTAAACTGACAACATAGACCCGGCCGCCAAAGGCCGAACTCTTGAGGTTGACATAGGTGTCTTCGTCCGGGGCCTGGCTCGGTTTGATTGACAATGTGGCTTCAACGCCCTCCTCCAGCACGGCATCCAGACCGGTAATCTGTGTTTTGTCAAAGCCTATGCGCGGGCCGGAGTAAATTTTCAGATTGTATTCCGCCGGACTGTCCAGTTGGCAGCGCTCAGGGGTTTGCAGTTTCAGGACTCCAGTGGCCGGCTCGTCTCCGGAGATATCCGGAAATTCCTTCAGGCGTATGGTTACACCTGCCTCGGTTTCGCCCTGGGGAAAATGAATCAAATACTCGCTTACCTGCTCGTCAAAGGCCTCGGAGGTCATCTTCACGCTGCAGCCGTCCAGGGGCGATGGCGAGTCCAGTTTAAGATTTATCCAGACTCTGGCGGCAGACATAACCTGCTCAGGATCCTCGACCGCCGGATCATCGAAGCCGGCCTTGGGAGTGCGTACGAGAATTTCCTGGGTGACCTTGTCGCCCAGGACGGTGTTGTCTCCTTTTTTAAGCTTAATCTGTTGCTTGCCGTCCGCCTCTTTGGTAAAAGTGACCGGCACTTCGACCTTCCATCCGGAAACCTGACTGGAGTCGCCGTCTTGGGTCTCGCCGAATATTACTTCAACAGGATCGAACGGCCCGGTCAACATGGCCTTGGCGCCGTTTCTGGCAGCCCGGTATTTGGTACACACCGTAATTTTGGCGCTGTCCCCCTTGATAAATGCCGTTCCCATCGGCTCAACCACATGCCGGGGAGGAAGGTAGACCGGCCGTTCGGGGTAAACGTGAATCATGTGGAAACAATTTACTCCGGTGATGCAATCCTCATTGGCCTCCAGAATGATCGGCATACTCGGATTTTTTTGCTTCTTTTTAAATTCGACCTCAACCTTGACACCAGTCTTGCCGGCCGGAATCCTTACCGGCACATTGGCATTGAAGGCCTTGCACTTCAGGACCCCGGTCGCCGGCTTATCTGACGTTTTGGTCAGCAGCACCGTGACCTGGGCCGTATCGCCGACAACATAGGGGTTTTCCGCCGTGGGCCGGATCCAGGGGTCCCGGTTGCTCGGTTCGCCGTCATTGCCCGGGCTCGATTCCGACGTGACGGTTTCATCCGGAGGAGGCGCCCAGTGAGGATCGGGAAATTTAATCGCCGGCAGCTGCTTGGCCAGCAAAAAGAGGCGGTAGGGGAATTTTTTATCACCGGTATCGGTGGCAATACGATCGGAATCGTCCGTCTCTTGTCCGGTCTCTTCAGTGGTGCGCAGCAGCCAGTAGCCGTCACCGGCAACCTCTTTTTCTTGAGAACTCTGATCATCTTCTCTGTTCGAGTCGGAATCGCTTTCATCGGTCCCTTCCCGCGGTACAGGGCGCGGCGGCGGCGACGGTTCTGAAACCAGATCAACCGCAATTATCCTTTCCTCGTCTCCAAGGCCGATGTCAATGTTCTGCAGTTCAATGTCAACCTGTTTAGTGGTCTCTCCGGGCTCAAACTCGACCTCCACGTCCTTTTCAAAAGCGAGGCTGGAGAGGCGGATTTTTGCTTTTATCGATTTATTACCGATCTGGAGCGGCTGCGGTGCCGGATGGCTAAGGACCAGATTCAAGGTGAGCTTGGCGCCGTCGCCGAATAAGCCCCAGCATGGTGATGACTTTTTATCGCCCTGATTTATTTTTCTTTTATACTTTTTAGGGTCTGTTGCCCTGCTGCCTTCGCTCACTGCCACCGGCTTGCGCGGATCGAAACCGACCTTGGGCGTCCTAACGTAAACAGGCAGTTTGCTTATATGGGATCCTCTGTTGACAAGTATCGCGTTGCCGCTTTTTACCTCCAGAGCCAACGCTATCTTTTCTTGCTCGCGGTTGGCTTCCGTTACTTTATCGAATTTGAGATCCGTGAAGGTGAAAGATCTCTCGCCTCGCATTATTTTACAATAATTGGCCTTTACCTTGGAGTCATCCGGGTTGTCTTCCGTATTAGCGGCGAGCAGGCTGATAACCGTGTTGGAGGCTGCCGGCGCACTGAGTCCGACAACAAAAGGCACCGTCGAGCCGACCACAAACTCGTTGTCTTTTCTATGCTGGCCGGGGGCAAAATAGACCTGCCGTTCTTTCTGCACCTCGATAGCAAGCTCACCGGGATCACCGACGCCAAAATCATTGCGCCAGTTTTGCTTGGGCTCGATGGTTATCTTTTTTATCTTTGAGGAACCACGCAGCAACCTCACACCCAATCGGGGGCGAATTTCCCGTGAATCCTTGATATTGTTGAGCCTCTTGAACTCGTCGCTTGGCGGTACCGGCAGACCGTTGACGTTCATGTTGACAATCTCGGAGCGTGTCTTGCCCTCCTTGAACTCAACATCGTACTTTAATATCTTTTTGGGATGATTGGGGTCTTGGCCGAAGGCCGGACTTGTAATGAAGGCAAATACGCCTGCTTTGAGCATCTCCGGTTTTTCAGCCTTCCTGCTCACCCTGATCTTGACAATATCCCCCACCGCATAGGCATCCAGTTTGGGGGTGATGCAATTTTCCGCAAAAAAGAGGGAGCCGTCCTGGACATTAAAATGCACATTGTTGTGATCAGCCCGTTTTCCCGCATGTTCCCCGGCCTTGATCGTGTAATAGAGATATCCGGAGCTGTAAATCTCCAGCTCGTGGTTGATGGGTCCCTTTTGGCCGGCAGGAAAGTCGACGAATATGGGCTCTTTTTCCTTGGGCTTTAGATTTTCACTGCTGACCCCGCTGCGACGATAATCGAACGCCACTTTGCTCCCCGCCTTGTGAGCCCGTTCTCTCAACCGGACTTGAACAACAGGTTTCTGGCCGAATCTCAAATCGCAAAAGCCAAATTCATCGATTTTTTTGCCGACAATCGGATGCTGCTTGTCGAAGTAGGCTTCCGGGTAAGGGTGATAGTTGATCTTAACCCAAGTGTTACTACCCTTGAAAACCTTGGTCCCATCGACTTCTTCCAGGGACAGCTTCACCTTTTTTTTCTCGGTTATAATCGAATTGTTTTCAGAAACTTCAGCGATGGGTACCTCGAACTCCATAAACCTCGGCGTCAGGTTCTCGGGAGGCTCGGCCTTGAAAATAACAGGGAATACCTGTTTGTTTCTGTAATTGTCGACATGCTCATCTTTGACGCCCAGGTTCTTTAAGCTGGCAGCGGCCATCTCCAGGGGCGGCAGGAAACCGGGCTCCTCGTTTTCGCCGACAGTTGCCTTGAAAAAGGCAACGATCCGCTGGGGCTTCTCCTCGGTGAAGCTTATTGGCCGCGACAACTCCACGGTGACGACACAAGATTCGCCCTGGTAGTAGTGGCCCCCGTCCTTGGTCCATCGGCCGACCCCGTATTCGCGGAAAAACATGGTTGTTTTAGAAGTGATCGGCACCCGTTTTTCCGGCAAGTTGCCGACATCACAACCAGTGCCGCTCTTTATTTTGATAAGGGGATCACGGAGTCTGGTTCTCTTGGTAATCGTGAATTTGGACGAAAAGGTCTTGTTCTGCCACTCTGACAGCGGAATGGTTACCTCTTGATCATCGAAGGCATCGCCACCCACCATAACCTTGGCCTCACCCTCGGTGTCGTCAGGTGTGCCGCCCAGGTCGAATTTGACGGTGATTTCGTCGTTGACGCGAAATGGCCCTTCTTCGAGAATCCAGCCCTCCTGATTGTGGATATTTACAAAGAGACCGGAAAGGACCAGCACCTTGAAGGTGACATTGGTTTCTTCCAATACCTGGCCGCGGGCCAGGACTTCGAGTTTGACCTCCTCGATCTTTCCATTGGAATGTCTGGCAAAACTGACCGGCACCTCGACCTGGTTCGGCTTAAGACTTGTATCCGCGTCTATCTTGAGCAGGTCCGGCTCCGAGGTCGTATCCTCCTCCGAGTTGATAAGCGCCGCTACATCTTTCTCGAAACAGGGACAGGAGAGCTTTACTTTGCAGCCCTTGGGGAATCGTTTCGCGCTGCTCTGAATAACGACCGCAGCCTCGTCGCTGTTATTGAATTCATAGTATTCAAGTTTATCTTGGGTGCGCTTGGATTTCCGCTTTTTACCTGCAAAGCGCACCGGCTCTGATTTGAGTATATAGACCTGGGGGTCCGGCAGGCACTTGAGATCAAGGGTGCCGCGCTTTACGGCCGGCTTAAATCTGGTATCCTGCGGGTCGAATACCGCTTTTATGGTTACCGGGTCTGTTCCGGTAATTGCTTCTTTCAGGGTGACCGTCGGGACCTTGCATTCGGTCTCGTTCATCCCCACTGTAATCGGAATCTCCTCAGTACCGAAATAGTTCACCGGCTCAGTTTTAAGGAGGGCAATTTTCCCTTCAAGCGGTGAGCCCTTGGAGAGTTGGATGGAGAAATTGAGTTCATCTCCCGTTAAATAAGGAGCCTGTAAATCCACGGAGGGCGTAGCAAAAGAAAGATGCCAGATTTTCTCTATGGCAAGATCGATGGCGGCATGCCTGGTATCGGCCCGGAACCCGGATGCAATTTCAAAATTGATTTTCTCTTTCTTTAGGTTGTCCGGAAAATTCACCAGGGTCACCAGAACCGACGTCTCCTGGCTATCCTTCTGAAATTCAACGGCATAGACCTGGTCTTGTGCAAACAGAGGGCTGCGCAATTCACCGGCCTTGGCAGCTGCAGTGGCAGGATATTTCAGCTTGAGGGGAACCGCTACCTTGTCACCCGGGTAGAAGGGGCCCCTTTCCTTTGGTTCCAACAGGCTTACTTTATTAGCCTTATGAACCTTAATCCTTTTTTCGGTAAGCTGTCCGAGGATGGTCCCGCCCGCAGCTTTGAGTTCCACCTTGGTTTTGAGATTAAATTCGCTGAGGGTGACTTTGACCTTGGCTGTTGTTTTACCCTCGGCAAAGTTGATATCAGCCGAAGTTGAACTGCCGACAAGCACTTTGGCTAAAACGCCGCTTTGGCGTGCTGAATCGTTGAGCTGAACGGTAAATTCAACTTCGTCGCCGGAGGAATAATCTTCCTTGAAAGGGGTAATCCAGTTGTCATCCGGCAGGAAGCTGACAGTCTGCGGAATTTTTAGGGTGAGTTCCGCACTCAGTTTTTGAGGGTCGTGGCCGTCGATGCAACCGTCACCGCTGTGCAGCGTCAGGGAATAGGCCTGTTCAGGTTCGGAACCCTTGATGGTGATTTCATGGGTCTGCCCGACTTGTAATTCCGCCGTCATCTCCGAACTTCTTCTGGAGAAATTGACGATTTTGTCTTGACTGAGCAGTTCGGGACATTTGATGGAGGCTTTGAGGTTGTGGGGGGCCGGATAGTCGAGTTTCAGTTTAACACTGAATCTGTCGCCCGGATTGAACGGGCCGCCTATGATGGCCGGTTCTGCAAAACTAACGCCCGGCAGGCGGCCCCGCACCTTGATGCTGGTGGTCTCTCCGGCCCGGCATCTGGAAACCGGCGTAAGCGTAAGGGTGCGTTCGTTGGCTACCGGTTTGAGGTCCACATCCCTGGTGGTCTCTAGTTCCCCTTCTTTGAAGGTTGCTTCATAGCTCCTGCGGCTGAAAGCTTCGGACTCGAGTTTAACTTTGCACCCTCTCGGCGGGGCCGCAGCATCGAGTGTAAGGTGCAAAGTGGCCTTGCCGACGGGAAACTCGTTGTCCCCGAAAGCGTCAGGCTTGTCATCGGCAACAGTAACGGCTTTATCTGCAAAACTGGCCTTGGGAAAGGGGACTACTTTAAATTGGAGTTCGCTGACGGACTTGAAACGAGGATCGCCCGACTCCGGGCTGATTTTAAGAGACGTCGAGACACCCTCTTTTTCATATTCCCCAAAATCATCTTTTAATTCAACGGTAAGCGTATCGTAGGAGTTTATTCTAAAGGGTTTGGATGCTTTCAGATAGTCGCCGACGATTTCGCCGGCTACTTTCGGATCGGCCTGTTGGCTGACATTGATTTTGGCTCTAAATGTATCGCCGGGATAGAACTTGTTATCAGGGTTCCAGTCCTCCTTGTCGAACCGCAGCTCGGCCTTTTGGACTTTAATGGCAGCAGGAGTGAAGGCCACGTCATAATCGGCCGATTCGGTACTGACTTTTGTAAAATTCGCTGTTTCAAGGGTTTCAGAGCCGCTGTCCTTAACTTTGACAGCAATGCTAATACTCCGCTGCAGCTTGGTGGTGATGGAATTGGGCTCTAAAAGGTCGCAGGAAATCGTTACGCTGGGTTTTTTTGCAAAGGGGCCATGGGCCGGATCCAGCTTGAATTGGACATGTATGCTTTCGCCGGGCTGATAAATGTCCTTAGCCGGATAAAGGGACACTTTAAAAGTACGCTTTGTCGCCATGACCTAACCTTTAGCGAAACTTCGCCTCAAACCGATAGGTGAATATGACCATTACTGGTTGCCGGTTACTCGTTGCTGGTTCCTCGTTGCTGGATGCTGGATGAAAATATTATTCAGATGTTTTTCTTTATCCAGTATCAAGTATCCAGTATCAAGCATCAAGTAGCAGTTTTTAAGTTGAATTTCTTTCTGCCTCTATTTTTCTTTCCATCTCAATTTCGGCTCGCTTTTCCAGTGCGCTCATTTTTAGGTTCTCGCTACCGCTCTCCCAGCCCAGAATCGTTGCGGCCCATTGGGTTTCGGCAGCAGTATCGAAATCATCACGCGCGAGCAGAAATGCCAGATTTATAAACCGGGTTTTGTTATTCGTCTTTGTTATCCCATGGGAATCGGCCCGCTCCAGGCATTTTTCAATGCGCTTGACAAGGTCGTCATCGCCAAGCTCCCGGCATTGATCCGGCCACGTCTTTCTGACGGTCCTTAGCAGATACGTCATGTAGGCTGATACTTTTATGGCCTCAAATTGTTTTTTTCGAATGATCAGCATAAGGTAAACAAAAATGAATTGAAAGATTCTCAGATTATAGGCCCTAGGTCTTTAAGCGCGAAACCGCATAGGATATTTTGTTTTTGATCTCTTTGCTGGACTCGTTGATCCTTTCGCTGACAGTTTTGAATTCCGGTTTGACGGTGTGTGTCCATGCGAGGATGTCGGTTACGCACTGTTTCATGTATGCCAGATCGCTTTTTATTTTTTCGACATCATCTTCCTCCTGACCCTGAATCTGGTCGTTCTCTTTACCGGTCTCGCCTCCTTCGCCTTCGGCGTCCTCTTCAATGGCCCGGATCAGGATTGAAAAATCCTGTTTTATCTTTTGCATGTCCTTTTCTACATCGCCCTTAAAAAGATCAAGATCCGCTTTCATCTCCTGGACTTGTTCTTTGATCGCCTCAATTGCTTCCAGGGCCTTATGCAGTTTGGCCGTTGTTCTTGAAAAGTACATGTTGTGATCCTCTGATAAGAAAAATATTTTTATAACCACGAAAACACGAAAGAAATAAAGCACGAAAATTAACTAATACTTAAATTGAGCGGTTCCGGGTTCCCCGTTCAACGTTCAAAGGTATAAAAATATTGATTCACAGCTCATCGCCGTCTTATTATAGAAAGTTGCAACATCCACCCTTTGGGTTACCTTATTAACTGTTTCCGGATTCTTTGCAACTCCTTTAAAGTTGGGATGCTGGTGTAGTTAAACTCTGAACCCTGAACGTTGAACCGCTTAACCTATATAATATCTATAAATATTTTTCGTGTTTTCGACATTTAGTGCTTTCGTGATGAACAATTCTCTGTTGGCTCTCGCATTAGGCCTCAACCGCGTTTTGGTCAGGCGTAACAATTTGAATGCTGTTTTTGGTAAGCACCGCATCGATCAGACGATACTCTAAAATGGTGTCGGGGTCCTCATCCTCGACATAGTACCGATCCACCGGACCGAATACCTTTTTCAGTTCCGACGGTGTGCAGGTAGGCAGATAAAGCCGCATCACCCTCGGGTCATAATACCGAAAGTAAAAGGCTTTGCCGGTTTCGTCCTTTACCATGAGAAATCGGCGAAAATGACGTAAAAGGTCCCGCAGCCCGGCGGACGACACCAAGAAGATGCCCCAGCAGTCCCCCCATCCCCGGCTGACAATCCAGCGGGTAAAAAGGGTTTCGGGCTCAAGTTTGACCAGATGCGGTGCGGCTTCCGCCAGTACCTGGGGCAGTTCGCCAAGAAACATAGCTTGGTGCCCGGCGTATAAGCAGCGGGATTCTCCACTCGATTCGGTGATGGCCGGATAAATTCTTTCATCGCGGGCAGCATCGAGTATCGCGTAAACATGAAGATTTTTCTCTTGCCTGGACGCCTGCCACAATTGCTGGATTACCTTTTTATGATATGGATACGTCATCAAAAATCCTCAAAACCATATATCACCGCAAAGACGCAGAGCGCGCAAAGAAAAGATACTTTTCTTTTGCCGTTGAGAGGACGGCAAAACAATAAAATAACCTCTGCGTTCTCAGCGTCTCTAATGAGCGAAGCGAATGGGTGGTGAGTTATAGTATTAAAACGGAGGCGATTTCAAGTCGATCCCGCCCGAAAATAACCATATTTTATATGATTCCTATATCTTATAAGATTATCAAAAATTCAATTCAGACAGCAGTGTATGTTACTAAAAAATTTTAATGAAATATTCGGGTTAAGTACTTCGGACCATGACTCTTTACTCTCCTCACCCGGAGGAGTCCCCACCCGTTCAAACTTCACATAATGGTGCGCCGGTCTGTGCGGAGTGCTGCAAGGCCACCGCCTGGGCCGTTGCCAGGGGCACAATCGGCTCTTCCTCCGGCTCCTCCGGAGGTATCCAGAGTTCGGCGGGCTCTTCTGCCCCCGCACCGGGGGACGGCGGCGGCACTCAGGCTTCACACAAAGCAGCCCCGGACTGGGCGGCCTGGATCAACACCTCGGCCTGAGCTGCTGCTTCGGGCGGCACGGCCTCTTCTTCCGGTTCTTCCTCCGGCTCTTCTTCTTCCACTAAAACTTCTTCCGGCGGGGCTTCGGAAACCGCTTCTTCGACGGCGGCAACGGCATGAAACCCGGCTTCGAACAGGTCGTAGTGCTCTACCACCCGTATTTTTTCGGCAACCAGCAGGTCGGCAATGCGCTCCAGCACCCCATAATCGCTGATGCCGGAAAGGCTGATGCCGAACATCTCCCTTTCAAGAAGTTTTCGCAACACCGTCATGTAATACTGGTCATGAATAAAGTCGCGCAAAAATTCAAGGGCGGCAAATTTGTCGCGAAATTCCATGAAGCGGGTTTCGCGTGAATTTAAAAATTCATATTCTCGAAACCCTTTGCGAAATACGCCTCTCACGGTGAACCAAACCTCCCCTTAACAAAACAACCTGTTCCACTCAAGTTTTTCTTAAACGAAAGAATAAGCCGGTTCCACGTGCCAGTTAACCCGGTTACCGCTCTACCAATTTGCTCTCAATGCCGTCGGCCTTGAGAGCACGATTTTGATCCTGCGCACCTTTCTGGGTAATAAAGGCTCCCGTAAAAAGGCGCAAGTGATTTTCCGCATCTTTAATGATATACGGAGAATACCCCTGGGAATCGAGGCGCTGGAAAATGTCGTTCAGTTCATTTTTGCTGGAAAATATCCCGGCAAGATTGGCATAAGCGGTTTTTATGACCTGAACGCCCTTAAGATTATGCTCTTTCACGGCTGCCTGGGCTGCTTGCCGGCTTGGATAATACCCCGTAAAAAGCCGCCACCACACACCCTTTTTTCCCAGATTGACCTTGGCAAAGTATGGAGACATACCTTTTTCCCGGTATTTGGACAGCCCTTTTAAAACGAATTTAAATTGATTGAAGCTCGCCAGTCTGATGGAATAAGGGTAAGGTTCCGGCTTGATGGTCGGTGGCACAGGAGGCGCAGGTGCCGGTACGGCCGCGGATGTTGCCGTTGTAGCGGCCGGCATTGTCGGTGCAAGTTTCTTGGCAATTTCAGGCAATTTGACTTTGGGAACGGCCGGCAGTTTTTTGGCCAATACGGCCGGAGGGCTGTCAACCATTTTTGCAGGCTTTTCATACGTTGCCGGCCCTGTTAGGGTTTTAGGCATCTGCATCATTACACCTGAAAACAATCCGGCAAAGAAGCTCAGAGCCACCAGGAGAATACACCCCACTCCCAGCAGTATTGCTTTTTTCTTGTCTAATGAAATATCGTAAGTCATAATTCAGCCTCTCAAACGAAAACGGTTTGCGCTAAAATAGGTTTTATACAGCGGGCGATGCTTGCCCGACTTTTATCGTTTTAACCTCAATTCCCGTTAAGTCACGAACCGGACACAGTCCCCGCCATACCAGGTAAAATTGTCTTTCATCAGGTATCAGGCAAAGGGTATCAAGGTTCAATTCAACCGGTTCAACAAACTCTTGAGCCGCATTTGATTCAATCGAATTTTCTTCATTTTGATCTGGTGATTCCAGAAATTGGAAAGATTTTGTCACCGTGCACATGACTTCTGCCCCGGGAAGCCAGAAACGAAGATACCCGTCGGGGGTAAGGTTGACAAGTTCAACTTCTTCGTTGCCTTGCAGGTATCCGGTAACCTGGAGATCCGGATGGGCGGCATTGTAATAATCAAAACTAAAATCCAGGGGCATCCTGGGAGAGCGCTCTTTGCGCCAAGTCTCATCATAGGTGCCCAAGTACCCGTTCCGGGGATGCCAGGCCCTGCCGTAGAACCCGAAGCCGACCGGTGGGGGGCGGTCTTTCCATGATTTAATTAAATTCGCCGGTTCTTCGATGTTTGGCAAGGGCGCTCCATCAAGGATCTTTTTTAATTTTTTGGCAATCAATCCGCACCCCACAAGATTTTGCGCGCAGAATCCGCCGCCTTCTGTATCGATGCCGCCAAAGGCCCGCTCGTACACAAGCTCCATTTCCGTAAACGGTTCGGGTTTGGTTGCAGAAACCGGCAAAAGTCGGCTGAGGCACTTCCAATGCCGGTCCCCGAAGACCCGCAGGCTTTTTTTTACGGTCCCCACGCGCAGAGAAACATTAAGGGCTGTCACCGGATCCCCCCCCCGGGCATGGGCACGGCCCACCAGGGCGATATCGGCCCTGGGCTTAAACGGAGCCGCGTCAGATTCGAACTTGACGCTCCCGCCGTTTTCGGGATCGTACAATTCGTCGCCAAATACCACCGGTATCTGTTCGGATGCAGCAACGGCAGATTCTCCCGAACGGATATCAAAGGTCCCTTTTACAATAATAGTTAGAACCGGTTTTTCCCCCGGACCTGTCTGGGGCAACGCCTCGATGATATAGGTCGTGTCATTTTGTATTTCCATCGCTTAAATCGTGTTGATGTCATCCGGTGCCAGTCGGCTTGCCGCGATACCTTTTCCGCCGGTATCGCTAAGAACAAGCAGAGTGAAGGCAGCGCATCGTTATGAGAATTATGATGAGACCTTTGCCGCCGGTTCATGTCAAAAGGCTGAATTGATGAAATTATAAAGTATGTAAATATGCCATATCTTCAAATGAATGTCAATAATACTCCATTGTTATTCATTGATTTGATTAAAAATAATTACCCTGGAAGGTAATGAAAAGAACCGTTTTCAGCAGAATATTTTAAAAATAACAATTTACTTGCATTTTTTGAGCATATGGGTCGTATAATCAAAAGGCATCCGTAATAAATGGAATAGAACACCATGAGTAGAATTCTGCTTGTCATTCCACCCGATCCTTTGATGAACTTGTACCCGTCTGTGGGCGCATGCTACCTGGCCGCATCTCTGATTGAGGCCGGGCATGACGTCCGGGTTTTTGATTGCGGGGCTCCTTTTGGCCCTGACATTGAGGAACTCGGCCCTTTATTGAACTCATGGGATGCTGATATGGCAGGGGTTGGTCTCTATACCGAAACCGCAAGTTTAACCTATGATTTACTGAAACCTTTTCTGAATGGATCCATCCCCTGGATTGCAGGCGGGGTGCACGCCACAGCGGTGCCGGATGAGCCGCTGCAAGTCGGTTTTGATGTGAGCGTAAAGGGGGAAGCCGAACAAACCATCGTCGAACTTGCAAATCTTGTTCGAAAAAAGAAGTTGGATCGTCTTTATCTTAAAAACATTGAAGGTGTTGCCTTTATAGATACGCAAGGATCGATCCATCACACCCCTAACCGTCCAAAGGTGGTAAACCTTGATCAAATTGCTCCCCCGTATAAGGCCTGGCATATTTTTCCGCGGCACTGGTATCTGAAAGAAGGCACGGGCATGCTGCCGGCTTCATTATTGACAAGCAGAGGCTGCCCGGGAGAGTGCCTCTTCTGCTCAAGGATGGTGACCGGCACAAAGCATAGAGTCCATTCGGCCAGCAGGGTTGTTGAAGAGATGAAGGCCTATCTGGAGTTGGAAGGCGCAGGCGGCTTCAGTTTCCATGATGATGCCTTTACCGCTAATTCCAAAAGGCTTTTTGACCTTTGCGATTGCATCCGGAATTCTTTCTCCCCGCCACCTGCGTGGTGGTGCGAAAGCAGGGTTGACCATATGGACACCACCAAGGCTGAGAAAATGAAAGCCGCCGGGTGTCAATTGGTCGTGTTCGGTGTTGAAAGCGGAGATGCCGACATACTTCAAAAAATCGGTAAAAACATTCTTCCCGCGGATGTTTTAAGGGCCTTTGAGGCCTGCAAACAGGCCGGACTTATGACCCAGGCCAACCTGATGTTCGGATTTCCCCAGGAAAAAGTATCCCACCTTGAAGCCAGCCTCGCGTTTATGAAACAGCTGGCACCTTTGGTCGACCACTTCAGCCCCCTTGGCATCCCGATACCTTTTCCGGGAACGGTTCTTTATAAACGCTACGCAAAACAGTATAATTTCGTGAACTGGTGGCTCGATCCCAACCGGATTGACATGCTCCACAAGCCGATTCCTGCCGGCGGGTTTCATGAAATTGAGCATGATAAATGGCCGGCCCTGGCACGTCAGATGGAACAGGCCCTGCTCGAAGCAAACTTTTTCCATTATACTGCTGACATAAAAGCGGCAATTTGCCGGTGCCTGGAATTTCGACGCCACCACAATTGGGGATGATACAATTCACCCTAATATTTTTTTTAACAGGATTAACAGGATTTCATGGATCTTTATTATATTTCTTCCTTCACTGCCTGGCCCGCTGAGAGCGGGGATGAAAGGAAGAAAACTCCAATCCCGCTTTAAGCGTGAAAAGAAAGCCAAATAGGCCGATGGTATTGCTGCCGAATGTTCATGTCGATTCTTTGCTCTATTTTTATAGCCAAATGAACTCCCTCAGAGAGGGATATAGGTTTTTGCCTTTCTTCCGGAAAGGCAAAAAAATCCTGAAAATCCTGTCTAAATAAAAAATAGACAGACAGATGATCAGCAGATCATTCCATCAACCCTTTTGGAAATGATCTTCATTTTTTAGACTGGATTAATCCTCAATACAGAAACCTTGCCCCTTTGAAACGCTACCTCTTAAAGGGTGTCAACTCAATCAGGTACTTGCCCGTCGGTCCCGGGATAGGCGGTAAAGGTATGGTCAGGAAATGGAAAGGGGTCGGGAGGGCATTTCCTCCTACAACCGGTCCAACCGGTGAAAACGGAGGCTTGAAACTCGGGACCTGGCCCGTTCCTAATACCAAAAGAACCAGGGTCATCGGTTTGAACATCTGAAAGACGGTATTAAATGCCTTGGCAAGGGAGTCAAACAGCTCTGTTGAATGTGCTGCTATCGGATTGGCAAAATTGGCTTCCATGGCACTCTTTAAAGTTGACGGGGAAAACTGGGATTCACCGGGGGAAGAAAACGCTGCAAGGGGCATCGGAATATTCGGCATAGGAGGAGCTACAGGACCCGGAAATGCGGCAAAGGGCGGGTACGAAAGTGTACCGGTAAGCCCGGATTGCCAGGTCTGCCAGGCCGTGCTGACAGCATTGGCGATCGCTAAGGAATATTTCAACTGCATGGGGGTGTCCTTGGGCGCGCTCATCAATATCAACGGCAAGAGCGGCGGGCCCGTCAGGCCCCCCGGCAGCAGGTTGCCTACCGGCCCGTTAATTACAACCCCCGTAAACATGGTAAGCAGCTGCCACATGGTGATGGCGTCACAGATTGCATCGCAAATTCCCTTGATATATTCCTCAAACCCCTGTCCAATTATTTTGGCCGTATCTACGTGGTATTTGTTCAAGGTTATTTCACGAAAGAGGTTGAGCGGCGAATTGGGGGGCACAAACAATTCAAATGCCTTGAAAGCGTCTTCAAACTGGAGTCCGGGTATCGGCAAGGACCAGTTGGTCGGCAAAAAAACGAACTTTGAAATAAAGTTCAGGTACGTAAGCTGAGCAAACAGACTGATTTTGTCGAAGCTGATCTCATCTTCTACAAGTCCCACCTCCAGAGGCTCTTCTTCCGCAGCTACATCCTCTTCTTCCGGAGGTTCTTCCACCGGAGGTTCCTCGGCAACCGGGGGAACCGCCGGAGGTAATGCTGCAGCCGGCGCCACAAGCGGAGGTTCCGGAGGCTCGGCTGCCACCGGTGGCGCTTCTTCAACCGGTGGTTCTGCAGGCGGTGCTTCCGCTACCGGTGGCTCCTCCTCAACCGGTGGTTCTTCCGGCGGTGCTTCCGCTACCGGCGCTTCCTCTTCAGCCGCAGGCTCTGCAGGCGGTGCTTCCGCTACCGGTGGCTCCTCCTC
>JAQBHK010000435.1:0-2795 GCA_032127815.1 Desulfobacterales bacterium | reverse complement strand
CTTTATGGCTTATTGATGAAAGTGTATCCCCGCAAAAAATCCGGCTCAAGGCCACGCAATCGATCGATCCCGAATATGTGAAGGACCGTTCGTTAGAACTGGATGAAGGCGTGGTCGGCCATGTAGTCACCCACAAAAGTCCACTTATTATCGAAGATGTTCTGAAGGAACCCAGGTTCAAAGAGAAGGAAATGGCCAAGAAGATGGGTTTGGTTTCAATGGTGGGCGTACCCCTTCAGGTTCAGGATGAAAAAGTGATCGGAGTGCTGAATTGCTTTACTTCACGGCCGCATACATTTTCTGAAACAGAGGTGAATTTGATAAAGACGGTGGCCAACCAGGCGGCGCTGGCCATCATTAACACCGAGTTGATGGTAAAGACCAAAGTGATTCAGGAGGAACTTGAGACCCGCAAACTGGTGGAGCGGGCCAAAGAGATTTTGATGCGTCGTCGCAACTTGAATGCTGATGAAGCGTTCCGATGGATCCAAAAACGCAGTATGGATTATAGAAAAACCATGCGCCATGTGGCTGAAGCGCTCTTGCTTTCGGAAGAACTCGAATAATTTTTGATAAAATCGCGCAGCGATTTTATTCGTCGATGATCACGGTGCCGTTTTGGTCTCTTTTGACTTTCGTAATCCCGGGATGTTGTTTTTCCAGCGCCTCTAAAGAAAAGGATTGCTGCTGGACAATTTTGAGTAGTCGCTGGTTTTCGGCCATAAGATCATTGTGCTGGAGGGCCTGACGAATCGTCACCATCAGATCGACCATGTTGCAGGGTTTGGTAAAGAAACGGTAGATCTCTCCTTCATTAATGGCGTGGATGGCTGATTCAAGGCTGGCGTGCCCCGTAAGAATCATGCGGATGGTATCAGGATATTGCCGCCGGATAATAGCCAAAAATTCCGTTCCGGACATACCCGGCATCTTTTCATCCGAGAGGACGACGTCCACAGGTTCTTGGGCTATAATATCGAGAGCTTCTTCGGCTGAATTTGCGCACAGAACCTCATAAGGCTCGCGTGATAGCGCTTGTGTCAACATGTCCCTGATGGCGGGCTCATCGTCAACGACCAGAACTGTATGCAGCATGGTACATGCCCCTCTTTATATTAGCTTTATTCTTAAAGCGGCGTAGCCGCGCCATATAAAATTGCAAAGCGATTTCATAGATGTACGACCTGCCTTTCCCTGGGCGCCTCGCATCGGGTAGAGGTCTTTTTTTTCTTCAGTATTGCTCGTGCTATTTTCAACTTGGCATCGATATCAGCATCTTTTTGGTTGGGATCATGGTGAAAGAGATACAAAGTCTTTACCTTGGCACGAACGGCAAGATCCACAACCTGTGAGATGGCAGAATGGCCCCACCCGATTTTAGCTTTATATTCCTCGTCGGTGTAAGTACAGTCGATGATCAGGGCGTCGGTGCCCTCCACGAAGTGCGCAAGCTGGTTTATGTAGAATTTGTTGTGGAAGTGGTTGGACTTAGGGTAAAGTTCATTGTCGGTGATATAACAGATTGATTTGGTCTTATATTCCACTCGGTATCCCAGACAGCGACCAGGATGGTTAAGCAGCATGGTTTTTACCTTTATGCCGTTTATTTCGAACTCTTCTTCCTTCAAATCGCGGAAAGTGACCATAGCGCTGAATTCCTTGATATTGATGGGAAAATAGACGCCGTCCATTTGCCCTGAAATCAGCTCGCGCATGGAAATGTCGCCATGAGATGGTCCGAAGATTTCAACTTCGTTGCCTTGAGTATACAACGGTACGAAAAAAGGTATGGCGTTGATATGGTCCCAGTGGGGATGGGAGATAAAAATCTTGGCGCCCACCAGCGGGCGATTTTCGGCTACTAGATAATCTGATAATACTTTAATGCCGGTGCCGGCGTCGAAAATAAAAAGACTGCCTTTGGCAAACTCCAGACTGACGCAAGATGTGTTTCCGCCGTATTTTGTGGTCCGTTTGCCGGGGACCGGAAGAGTGCCGTGGACCCCCCAAAACGTCAGTTCAATAGGGTCTTCGATGACGCGGTGCAGTTGATCGACGATTTTTGTCGTATCAATTGGTTTGGTGATGTAACCGTCAGCGCCAAAGCTAAAAGCACGTTTACGGTCGAACTCGTAAGATTTGCTGGACACCACAATGATTTTGGTGGCATCCAGGTCAGGTTCGGCACGCAGCCTTTTGATAAGTTCAAGGCCGTCCATTTCAGGCATCATCATGTCCAGAATAACACAATCGGGTACTTGTTCGATGATTTCGGTCAGGGCACTGGTACTGGAGGTGTTAGAAGATACAATGTGTGATTCTTTTTCAAGAAGTTTGCTGAGCAGTTTGATAGAGATTTGGTCGTCATCAACAATGAAAAACTGAAGTTTTTTAGCCATGCCGCCCCCTGAAGGAGATTATAAGTGAAAAGCGGTTTACTATTGCAGTGGGTATGCCGGTTCGCATCATTTCAAATCTGAGTTACGTTTTGCGGCGTGCAACAGATCGACTGTCCCGAAAATGCTTGTTCCAACACATTGCTTTTAATTATAAAAATTGTAAGAGAAAGAAACCTGGATGTCAACTAAGTTTTCTCCTTCCGTGATGTTGAATAACATTAGGATTGTTCTTCCCCACCAAGTTTTGTATTTTGTGGTTTCAGTAATTGTCGGTTTGAATATCTTACTTGCCGCTCTAATTCCCGCACCGATGAATCCTGCAACAACTAATTGTGGTATAAACCAAGGGATTAAACGTAGAGTGGCTTTGTAAGCTCCTTCACCTACGTGAAGTCC
>JAQBHK010000434.1:0-9049 GCA_032127815.1 Desulfobacterales bacterium | reverse complement strand
GGTTCAGATCGTCTATTTTTGCGTGGTGTGCCTGAAACACTTTTTCGGTTTGGGACACTTTATGCTCAATCTGTGTGACTTCTTGAGCGGTTTTGATTTCTTCTTCATTAGTCTGTTTAAGGCGTCTTGTTAGGCTTTCTTTGTTATTGGTGGCGTTTAAGTAGATATTTTTGTGCCGAGCTTCCTGGGTTGCCAGCTCCATAACTTTTGTTTTTGAAATTTCAAGGTCTTGATGCAGAGCTGTTAATTGATCTTTAATTTTTTTCTCAAAAGACTGCTGTTGATCCAGGACCTTTGTTTCCTTTGTGATCCGGGTTTTAAGGCCGGTATTTGTGTCTTCAACCTGAAAGATTTCAGCGGTAATATTACTATTCTTTTTTTCAAGATCTTGGCGGGCAGATTCAAGCCCAGCTATTTCATTGCTAAACCTCTCTATGTCTTTATGAAGGTGAGCCAGATCATTCTCAATGCGGTCCATATTTCGCTGCATCTCAAATCTTTTAGACTTTTGCTCTGAAATTGCCTGATCTTTTTGTGAGCGCCGCAGCTTGATCTCTTCAAGCGCTGCATCAAGTTTATTAAGTTGAGAGGTATGCCCGAGGTCCGTATCCCTGAGATCTTTTAATAGTGTGTCGGTTTCATTTATTTTGTGCGTATAGTCATCGTAATAATGCAGGGCAAGGCCGATGTCGAGTTCTCTGATACGATCCTGATACCTTTTGTAACGTTCGGCTTTGCGGGCCTGACGTTTAAGACCGCCCATCTGCCGCTTTACTTCAAAAACTATGTCGTTTACACGCAAAAGATTTTGATTGGTAGAGTCGACTTTGCGCAAGGCTTCGTTTTTGCGTGACTTATACCTTGTAATTCCAGCAGCTTCTTCGATGATAAATCGTCTTTCTTCCGGCCCGGCATCTGTCATTGCACCAATGTTGCCCTGTTGTACGACGGCATATGACTTAGATCCTAAACCGCTGCCCATAAAGATGTTGTGGATATCTTTTAGGCGGCAGGGTTGTTTATTGATTAAATAGGCACTTTCTCCGGACCGGTAGAGGCGTCTGGTAAGCATGATTTCGGAAAAGTCTTTGAGCTCTTCAGGGGCGCTGCCGTTGTCATTGGTTAGGATTAAGGAGACTTCTGCCATGTTTAAGGGCTGGTTGCCGTTGGTACCGGCAAATATTACGTCTTCCATAGATTTTCCACGAAGCTGCTTAACGCTCTGTTCCCCCATCACCCATCTGAGAGCATCGACAATATTACTTTTGCCGCAGCCATTTGGACCTACAACTGCCGAAATACCAGGAGGAAATTCAATACTGGCTTTTTCGTGAAAAGATTTAAATCCGTTTATTTCCAGTTGTTTAATTTTCATACAAGAAAATCTCCTGTTGTGGTGTAGAGCCTTTCGTTAAGTTCTACCTTAACCGTAACAGCAATAGCAGGAAGTTTTGTGATTGTAAAGCAAAAACACAAGGTGGAGTATGTTTTTTATCGAATAAACACAAGATATGGTAGAATTTATATGTTTTTAGTTTATTTTATATGTTGATTGAAAATTTATCAATAAAACAATATGATGCTGAATTCGCAAAAAATCGAATTCAGCACGTTTTAAGTTTTAGGTGTTAGGTTGTTTTTACGCAACTTCTCAATAACCTCCGGAGATTTTCTATACCCTATCTTAATGAGAAGTTACGTTTTTACACAGAATTTACATTTTATTAAAGGGCTCGACAGAAGGAGAAATCACCGATTGGCCGAATTAATTAATAAATACTGGTTCGTTGCAGGGCTTGTGTTTGTTTTTGCCGTAACGCTGGCTGATACAACCGAAACCATCTCCGGGATCGGCAGGTGGTTCAAGCTTCATCACGGGCCGGATGCCGTTATCGTTCTGATATTTTTTTTCTCCGGTTTGATACTCGATTCCAGGCAAATAAAGTCGGGGCTGATGGACATCAAGGGCATCTTTATTGCCCAGGCGATTATTTTTCTTGTCGCTCCGATTGCAGCAGCATGCTTCGGCCTAGCCCCCTTGGGCAACGGAATCAAAATAGGAATTTTTCTGGTAGCGGTTATGCCGACAACGTTGAGCAGCGGTGTGGTTATGACTGGTGCCGCCGGTGGGAATATGGCGCATGCCCTGGTTATTACTATTGTAGCTAATGGACTTGCTGTTGTTACAATACCGGTTGTCCTTGCACAGCTTTTGAAGCTGGTCGGCGGAATTACGGTAGTATCGATAGACAAGTCGGCCATAATGATAAAGCTTAGTTTATTGGTGCTTTTGCCACTCGGCGGTGGTTTGCTTATTAAATATTATACAAAATCTATGCTGGACCGCTGGGGAGCAAAATTGTCAGTTTTAAATCAGTGCCTGATACTGGGGATTGTCTGGATGGCTGTTTCTCAGGCCAGACCTGTAATCATAAACGGCGGCGATAATATCGGGATAATTTTCCTGCTGGTGTTTACCTTTCATGGAATGCTTTTGGCTGCCGCTGGAGTTTTTACTCATTTATTCAGGATTGGTAAAGGCAAAAGAGAAAGCATTATTTTCATGGGGGGGCAGAAAACCCTGCCGCTTTCAATCATTCTGCAAGTTGCCCTTTTCCCGCAATACGGGCTGGCTCTGGTCGTCTGTGTGATGCATCATCTTACCCAGTTGCTGATGGATGGATATCTGGTAGGTAAGCTGAAGGATTTATCCGATCATCATGACTTGGCTTAGGGAAATTATGGTCTTTTTTCGGGCGGGATTGGTAAAACGATTTGGGCTACGACTTTTAGGGTATATCCGGAAACTCGAATAATCTTGACACCTTTGGCTTCAGACGGGTATTATCATAATAAACATCAACCTAATGGAGGATATCGATGGGAGTAAAAACTTCCGCCAGTATTGGGGATATACTGAAACACCCGGACGTCCTAAAAGTAACCGACAATATCAATCAGGAAGTAATTGAGCGCAGAGAGTATAAACCTCCGGTATGCAAAGTATTTTCCAGTTCTTATACTATGCTGGAAGATAAGCCTCATCTTGAATTTGATGTGGATAATGAAGCCAGACGGCGTCTGCCGGGAATTATCGATAATAAAGTGCAGACCATTGTTGAGCTGCAAACACCTGAGGAAACTTTCAAAGAACAGTTCAATAAAAAGCGCAAAATAGGTATTGTCTTTTCCGGGGGGCCCGCCCCCGGCGGCCACAATGTTATTGCAGGGCTTTACGATGCCGCCAAAAAAGCCAACCCGGAGACCATAATATACGGCTTCCTTTTAGGACCGGACGGGATCATTGAAGGTGAAGCCATTGAGATAACCGGGAGCCTGGTGGAAAGATTTAGAAACCTGGGCGGGTTTACCATGATCAAGACCGGCCGGGCGAAAATCGATACCAAAGAAAAAATGGAGCTGTCAAAGAAGACCTGCAAAGGGCTTGGTCTGGACGCTTTGGTGATCGTAGGCGGCGACGATTCCAACACCAATGCGGCTTTTTTGGCCCAGGAAATGCTCGCAGACGGCGTCCAGGTGTTAGGGGTTCCCAAGACCATCGATGGCGATATTCAGGTAAGAGATAACAACGGGAAAGTATTATGCGCCATGTCATTCGGATTTCATACCGCTGCCAGAGCTTTTGCAATGGAGATCGGCAACCTTTGTACTGATAGCAGTTCGGATGTCAAATACTGGCACATTTGCAAGGTAATGGGAAGAGTCGCCAGTCACCTGGCACTCGAGACAGCTTTGCAGACCCATGCCAATATCACGCTAATCGGGGAGGATCTTGCCGATTACGTCGATCAAGAAAGAATTGAGAAAGCGACAGCAGAAGGGATAGTTAATTATCATGCTTACGGCATGACCTTAAGGCATTTGTCCCGGGTGATTTGTGACGGCATTGTCAGGAGGGCTGCAGTAGGAAAAAACTTCGGCGTGATCGTAATACCGGAAGGGGTTCTGGAGTTTATCAATGAAATTCAGAGTTTTATCATAAAATTGAACACGATTATCGCCGAATATAACCAAACCCATGATACGGATTTTCACACTGATTTTTTTTTACTGGAAGAGAAGCTGGAATATTTGCGAAGATTGGCCGGTCGTTCGCAAGAGGATAATTCTTTTACCATATGGAACATGCGTGACCATGAGCTGTTTAATGATATTCCGGCCTTTTTTCAAGAAGGCCTTCTACTGGAAAGGGACAGTCATGGAAATTTCCAGTTTTCCCAGGTTGAAACCGATAAGATCATCCTGGAAATGGTCACAGATTATCTGAACATCCTTAAGGAAAATGGAACTTATAAGATAGGAATTGAAAGATCCTATTACCGCAAGTCACTGGACAAAGGCGGACTTGATCCGGATTACTTGGGACCGATCCTGTTTCAAAATTATGATGATGCCCAGTTTCTTCTGATGAAACCGTCTATTATGTCATTGAAAACCCTCAAGCAGGCCCTGGTGAAGGAAGGTGCTATTTCAGAGACTGAAAAAGTTCCGGAATCCATTGAAAATATCTATCATAAATCTGTCCCCAAATTCAAAACACAGCTCCATTTTTACGGCTATGACGGCCGGGGCAACGACCCCACCCGTTTTGACTGCATGTACACTTATAACCTGGGATTGACGGTTTTCAGCCTGATTGCCAATGGTGCCACCGGTCAAATGGCAGCCATCAGAAATCTGGAAAAGGACTTTTCTCAATGGCAGCCTATTGGAATTCCCATTGCTCCGTTGATGCACCTTGAGGAAAGAAAAGGAAAATTGACCCTGGTTTTGGAAAAGAGCATAGTGGATATCAATTCCGCGGCGTTTAAGGTTGTAAAGGCATTCAGAGATAAATGGCTGGCGGCCACACCGGGTGAGGATAATTACAGACGGCCGGGCCCCATAAGGTTTACCGGAAAGAGCGAGGAGGACCGACCGATTACCCTGGTGTTGAATGCGTTGGATTCCTAAATATGGTGCAGTTATGAAGCGATTGTTAATTGTTATTCTGATTTTATTTACGGCGGTTCCTGTATTTGGGGAAAATTATCTTCTCAACGGCGGTCAGGAATCGCAAATCAAATATGAGATGGTTCAAAGGGTACGGCCGTCGGCCGGCCTCAAAAAACTGATGCTCAGTTGTGTTGTTCCAGAGTCTTTTTCTTCGCCGACCTACAACCAGCGGATTGCGGATTTTGAGCTTGACTTTTCTCCTGCGCCTTTAAGTCGTGAGGACCGAACCGACAAGCGCGGGAACAAGGTTGTCGAAGCGACCTGGAAAGCGCCGACCGGGCCGGTGACAACGACGATTCACCTCACGGCCATCAACAGCACAAAACTGCAGGCGTTAAAGACCGGGGCACCATTTCCGCTCAGCGGGTTGCCGCCGCAGGCAAAAGTATATGTAAAGGCGACCGAGCAGGTCCCGGCCGACGACAGCCAGATCCGTTCCAAAGCCCTTGAATTAACGAATGCGGCTGAAAATCAATTTGATGCCGTACAGAAAATATTAACGTGGGTTGTGGATCATATGCACTATGTGCTGGTTCCCCAAAGCTACGATGCATTATATTCCTTTCAAAGCGGTAAGGGTAATTGCCAGAATTATTCGCACCTTTCGGCCGCCTTAATGCGTGCGGCCGGAATCCCTGTACGCATAATCAATGGAATTACCTTGAAACAACCCTATGATATCAATATGGAAAATTCTATACTTACCATGAAAATGGCCCAGGGACGGCATTCCTGGGTAGAAGTTTATTTTCCGGACCTGGGCTGGGTGCCGTTCGATCCCCAGGGAACCGAACTTTTTGTCAGCAACCGCTTTATTAGAGTGGAGGCCGGCCTGGATAACAACGAAACGCGCCAGGATGGGCTCATGCGCTGGGTCCAGGCCAAAAATTCGTCGGGACGACCGGTTTTTGAGGAGAGCATCCAAGCTGAATTTGTCAAAGATACCATCAAGCTTTCAGGCCGGAAAACCAACTACGGCCCCCGCGGGCTGCTGCTCGGCCCTCAAGTCGAAGCCGCATTTTCGAAAGCAATTGTATCCCGCCTGCCGACGCCTCCGAGAGTGTCGGAAGAAGTATTAAAACGCCTTAGCTTCAAAAAGCCGTATGTGTTTGGCAACCTGGACTTTCCTGAGAATATAGACTTTCTGTCTGCAAGGGGACCGACTGAACAACATAACGATAATACGATGGAAATGCGTAAAAACTTTCTGGTGGAGACGGCCGAGTATGTAACCACGCGGGGAAACCAATACGCCCAGACGTTTATTCTAGCCCAACCAATGCAATTGCAGCACACCGGGCTGGCGCTGCATAAATTTAATTCCGACGGACAGCTTTGGCTTGAACTTTTAAAAGACAATGGGGGGTCCCCCGGTGACTTGGTCGCTACAAGTGATATCATTGAACTCAACCAATTGAAGTTCACACCCGGTTATACCTGGGTGGATTTTGATTTTACCACAAATTCCGTGATACTCTCGCCAGGCCGCTACTGGATTGCTTTAGGATTCACCGGCGGCCCTATCGTGAACTGGTTTTTTACCTATGGCAAGCCGGTCGGGCCGCAGGACGGCACTCGATATAAAATCATGTTTGATGAAACCTGGAGTCGCAGCTTGGCCTATGAATTCAACTATCGAGTCATAGGACTTGCCGCCCAATAGGCGCAACATCTGTTTAACCTAGGTTGAGCGGTTCAACGTTCATGGTTCCGGGTTGAAGAGCCCTAACAGGCTCAATTCAAAAGTGTTGCGCCTCAATAGAGGCGGCAAGCAATTCTCATCCAATAGGTGCAAGAGACCAATTCTGACATTGAGTTGTAACGTTAAGTAATGTCAAAATGTATAACCTTTGAACCTAGAACCCTGAACCTAGAACCGATCAGTTTAGGATTAAGAAAGGAATAAAACATGAAAATTCATTCCTTGATGATTACCGACCCAATTACCATAAATGAAAACGCCTCTATCAGGGAAGCCATTGAAGTTATGAAAGTCAACTCTATCCGACATCTCCCGGTAGTGTCAGAGGGTAAGAAGCTAAAGGGTTTTGTTACCCTGTCCGACTTGAAGCAGGGCCTTATTCCATCAATGGTTGGAGATGTAACCCTGTCCGATTTGATGATAAAGGATCCGATTGTGGTTGATCCTGATGACGATGTCGAAACCGCAGCCCGGATCATCTATAAACACAAAATCGGGGGTATGCCGGTGGTTAAAAACAACAAACTGGTCGGCATAATAACCGAAACAGATATCCTCAGGGCTTTTATAGACATGATGGGGCTTCTGACAGCCAGTTCACGTATTGATATGGTGATCGAAGACAAACCGGGCTTGTTTAGAAAAGTTCTGCAGATTATCAGTGATAACGGCGGAGATATAATCAACGTAGGAATGCCGGCCCAGCATACAGACACACGGGTGTATTACTTTCGTCTGTCCGTCTGTGATACAGATATAATCAGAAAAGCCCTTGAAGAGGAAGGGTTCGAAGTAATTTCTGCAACGAACTAAGGGCTCGAGTTGAGCTCTTTGGCGGCTTCTATAGCAAAGTAGGTCAAAATCAGATCGGCCCCGGCCCGCTTGATTGCAATGAGAGTCTCCATCATAACCTTCTTGCCGTCCAGCCATCCCTTTTCTGCGGCGGCTTTTATCATGGAATATTCACCGCTGACGTTATACGCCGCGACCGGAAGATCGGTCTCTTCCCGGATCCGGCAGATGATGTCGAGATAGGCAAGAGCGGGTTTCACCATGATGATATCGGCACCTTCCTCAATATCCATGGAAACTTCCCGAATGGCTTCCAAGGCATTTGCAGGGTCCATCTGGTACGTGCGGCGATCCCCGAACTTGGGGGCAGAGTCTGCTGCAGCACGAAACGGACCGTAATATGCAGAACAGTACTTGGCTGCATATGAAAGAATAGGCAGATTATTGAAATCATTTTCGTCAAGTATATTGCGAATCTCAGCAACACGACCGTCCATCATGTCAGAAGGGGCCACCATGTCGGCGCCTGCTGCGGCATGCGACAGGGCCGTTCTGGCAAGCAGGTCAAGGGAGGCGTCGTTGTCTATATTCTGGCCGTCGATGACACCGCAATGGCCGTGATCCGTATACTGGCATAGACAGACGTCGGTAATGACTGCCAGATCAGGGAGTTTCTCTTTTAAGGCTCTGGTTGCCTTTTGAACGATACCGTCTTTGGCATACGCCCGGGTTGCAAGAGGATCCTTTTTGTTGGGTATTCCGAAGAGGATAACAGCCGGAATACCAAGTTCAAATGCTTCTTTGGAGGTTTTAACGAGATTGTCAACAGATAGCTGATATTGTCCGGGCATCGATTCGATGGGATTTTTAACTCCTTTGCCGCTGATAGCAAAAAGCGGCAGGATCAAATCATCGACCGAAAGTTTTGTTTCGCGAATCATACGCCGGAACGCTTCATTTTGTCGCAAACGTCTGGGTCTGTAATCGGGGAAAAGCATAGCAACTCCTGTTTGTTTATTTAGTCCTGAAAAGCCTGGTTCTCTGGGCCAAGCCTGCCCCGCCTTGCGGGGGTCAGAGATATTCGGCTCTGCCTTAGGGTTTTGTGTCCAAAATCACAAATTACAAGCACCCCGCCAAAAAGACGGCGGGCAAGCAAAAAACAAACAAGCTCCAAACTACAAACACCAAATTCCAAAGTTTGTTATTTTGAGTTTCGGTTATTGTGATTTATTTGTAATTCGATGCTTGTTATTTGTAATTTAATTTGCTCCCTCAGAATCCGGTCTTAAATCTGCGGAAGCTCATTTCGAATAAGATTGCTGATAAATGCCTCTGGCGACAAAAGTGCCTGTTTTGTAATAAAAAAACGATTTCTTCCGGTCTTTTCTCTTAGCAGTTTAAGGCCGTATTCAAAATCGTCTGAAAGCTGTTTGTAAAAATCTTTGAGCTTAGCATCTGAATTTTCAAACTGATCGATAATGAAATCGACGGCGTCTTCTTCCATAACAATATTGATATCGTGGGTTTTAAAAAAATAGA
>JAQBHK010000433.1:0-5638 GCA_032127815.1 Desulfobacterales bacterium | reverse complement strand
GCGTGGACGAGTCATCCCTGCCCCCCGATCCTTCCGATTGATAGTGCCTGGAAAATATTCTTGCCCAGCAAACCAAAAGTGTTTACCGTCCGCTTGGCATAATCTGAAATGGCAACCTTGTTTGAAAACCGAGGGAATATTTGGAGCATAATTTCTTCTCTGGGGAAAATAGTTTCCTTAACAAATCTTAATTTGTTGGCCGGGCCTTGAATATTGCACAGCCACAGTAATTCGCACAGTCCATGAGAAGAAAAACCCCTGATTTTAAGATCAAGAAAGTGTTTTTCCAAGATGTTTAACTGCCGAATTCCTAATTCCAATTTCACCTGCATAGGTATATTTATATTAAAAATCCTTGCAATCAAAATCAGGGCGTAAAAAACCACTTTTTCTTGTTTCCAAAAACGGGCCCGTTCAACCAACTTTTCCCAGCCGTCGGGCTTGTCTGTCAAAAGAATTAAGAGTTCATGCAGGTCTGTCAGCCAGATAAGACGGGAATAGCTGTGCTTCAAAGCGTGTGCGCAAAGCGCAATAAAATTGTCATACGGTTCCAAGCAAAGTATACCATCTTGTCCTTCAAAGAGAGGGACAGCCCTCTCCCACATGGCAGAGAGGTCTTCAGGAAAAACGTACCGGCGGTTACGGATACGGTCCAGGTTTAATAGATGCGTGTGGATGTCGATCAAGAACCTGTCTTTGGAGAGAAGATCCGGATACGTAGGAACCGGCCGGTAGCCGGTCTCGATCAACAACTCTTTTAAGATTTCCTTTTGGTCCGGTTTGACCATCAGGTCAGCGTCCGCCATAGGACGCAAACCCGGTTGTTTATATAATTTTACAATAGACAAGCCCTGTAAAACCATGACAGGTATCCGAGCTTGGCTGAACATAGCTGCAATCCCAATAATTTTTGAAACAATGGCAAGTGTATTCCGGGTAGTTCGTTGATAGATAGCTTCAAGGTAATGCAATGCGGCTTCCGGCAGAAGGTCCAGACAATCTAAGTTGTTCAGGTGATGATAGAGTAACCCGGCAACGCCTTCGGCTTCTGCCGTCCGGACAAGCCTTTCCCAGGGAAGATCCTTTTTTAACAATTGCAGAATATTGTCCACATCCGTCTGCCTGAGACGGACTCGTGATATGCTCCGTATTAATTGCATCATATTCTGCCGGGCAACCATTCTAATTCTTATTCCAACGTTTCATCAAAAACCATGGTTTAAGGAGTGCAATCAGGCATGAAAGTTCTAAATTAAATTGATAGGCTAAAGGATTATTAAAGCAAAGCTGGCGAGAAGTTTTCGCTAGGCTTTTTGCATTTTGAAAGATTCAGATATAGGGACTTCTTTACTTTCCAGTGTGGGCAGAACCGCAATAATACCGGCGAAAAACCAGAAAGGCTCCATAATGCGGACAATAATAAAGGTGTTGGCCCCGATGGCGTGAAACAGCAGGCCGACGTAACCGGCCAGAAAACCGATGGTCAGCCCTTGAAGATATGGTGTTTTAAGTTTTTTTAAATTAGCCAATGTTAATTTGAAAATGGAGTACAAAAGATATATAAATGCCGCAAGCCCTATCACCCCCGTCTCTGCAAGCACCCTCGGAAATTGAGCATCTAAGAACCTGTATCCGGTAACGCCGTAGCCCAACACCGGCTGCTTCATCCAATCTTTCAATGCATCTTGCCAGCTCCTTAACCTGGCCGTGGTGGAAGTGTCCAGCCTCACATTACCCACAGTAACTTGCTGGCCGGGATGTTCGCGCTGGGTGAATGTGAAAAGGATTCTGTCCTTAACGGCTTTAGGCAGAAAAAGGGGACTCACAACCAAAGCAATCAAAATCAGACCAACCATGATAACCTGTTTTTCTAACATCAGGCCCAAAGTGAGTAATGCCGGGATAAACGCCAGGTAAGATGACCTGGATTGGGTGAAAAGAAAAGGAGGGATGAGCGCGACCAGCAAAATGATCAGTAGGTGCTTATTTCTCAATTTTTCAGTCTTTGCCAACAAGCCTGCGATAATCATCCCCATAAATACAAGGTAGCCCCCCAGAGTGTTGGGCTCGCCGACTTCTCCTTCAAAAGGTGCTGATACTCGTCCACCCCCCGGAATCTGAAGCATGCATATAATCGATACGACAAAGCAGGTAATCAACAAACAAAACAAGAAGCGGTTAACCTGCTTAAGGTTTTGAACATGATTGATCATCATGAAAAAAACGATAATATATTCGAAATATTTCAGCACAAAGAAAAAACCTGTTTTGGGATTTACTCTGCCGGCCATAATGCCGAAGCCGGTTGATATAACACATACCAGCAGGTAAAACAGAATCGGCTTGTTCAAAGGTGTTTTCAAAAACAGCCCCAGCTCCTTGTGGACCGCGTTTTTGGCAAACCAGCTGAAACCGATAACAACCAGCAGAAAGTCTTCCAGCCGCAAAGTCACACCCCGCCCGAGAGCGGCCCCTTCGGTTTGACTCACCATGATTTCAGGCGACAGCAGCATGGAAAAAATCAAGATATACAGGCCCCATTCTATATTGATAAAGGCCACAGCAAAGGTTATCAAGGCTATTAGACCCTTGAAAAGCAAAGGCGAATACGTATATTGCGATGAAAGAAAGCCCAGGAAAATGGCAACGGCTATAAATGATATGACAAATAAAAAGGATCGCACAATTATAAAGTCTCAGAAATCATAGAACCTAACACCTAAATCTTAAAACCTGATGAATTCGACTTTTTACGACGCCCTCAAAATATATCTTGCCAGAAAATTCCGAGTAGCAGCAAAGCCAGCGTTATGATGAGCACTACAATGGATAAGGGTTTTATTTGAAGCGCCGGCGACAGGTGTTTTTGAAACCAGCTTTTTATGGAACGCTTTTTTTTATCTTTTTCGTCCTTTTCCGGCCCATAATAATACTGAGTATGATACTTAAAATAGTCAGGGCCGGCCTCCGGCTTAACGTTGTTCAAGATGACACCCCATACATTGGCATTGACATTGTCCAGGGTCATTTTGGCGCGTTTCAATACCCCCCGGCCAATTTTCCCCACCGTGTAGACCATGACAACACCGTCTATATGCGGTGCGATTTCAGTGGCGTCAACCACCGGCAAGATAGGGGGAGAATCGAGAATGATGATATCATATTCTTGATAAGCCCTTTGCAAGAGTTCACCAAACCTTTTTGAACGTAATATTTCAGCCGGGTTGGGTGGTTTTGTTCCGGCAGTGATAATATGGAGGTTGTCCAGCCCCGGGGTTCTCAGAATTTCCTCTAATTCAAAATCACCCAGCATTACGTCTGTAATAGTGTTTACAATATCCTCCCATGGATAGTTACCTAAAACACAGTCGGTCAGGCCTGGTGTTTTTTCCAGGCCAAAGCTTTTATGGATTACGGGTTTGCGCAAATCCGCCTCTATCAGGAGCACTCTGCGGCCTGTTTGAGCAATACTGAGCGCCAGGTTGACTGCGTTAAAAGTTTTTCCTTCCTGCACAAAAGAGCTGGTAACCAAAAACGACTTTCCC
Organism: Desulfobacterales bacterium; assembly: GCA_032127815.1. Taxonomy (GTDB): domain Bacteria; phylum Desulfobacterota; class Desulfobacteria; order Desulfobacterales; family UBA11574; genus Desulfatibia_A. Next base: position 2,093 of record JAQBHK010000433.1, on the reverse strand, counting down.
TGCTTATCCAGGCTCATAAACTCAAGGTTCGATCTCAAGGTGCGAAATGCTTCCGCCGGCAAGGATTTGGGATCATAATGCGTAATAAGATCCCGGCTTCTGCCGCTTTCCACCTCTTTTTTACCCCCACGATTCTCTTGGCTTTCTGATTTTCCCATAAAAGGAATTACCCCGACCACCGGAACTTGCAGTAAACCCTCCACATCTTCAATGGTCCCCATGGAGGTATCAAACACCTCGTATCCAAAGGCAAAAACAATTCCGATGACCAGCCCCATAACAATACCGGTGAAGATAATCATCATTTTGGAAGGGACGTTAAAAGGCGCTGCCGGCACCAGGGCAGGTTTAACGATGGTTACTTCTTCCACTTTCCCCGACTCCTGAATCAGGGTCTCCTGGTATTTGGTTTTCAACTGGGAGTACAAAGACTCCTGCAATTGCACTTCTCTTTGTAATCTGACCAGCTTCAGCGCTTTTTCCGGCAGGCTCCGGTTCTCTTGCCTTAATTGATTCAGTTTTATTAATAGATCGGCTTCGCGTGTCTTTAAAATACTGAAAAATGCTTTGAGTTCTTTTGTTATCTCAAGGATTATAGCCTGGATCTGATCGTTTACCTCAACGAGCTGAGGATGTTGTTCGGTATAATCGATAAGCAGCGTCTCTCTTTTTAGAAACAGATCACTCAGTTTGGCTCTCAAATTAGATGTCGGAGAGTCTTTGTCCGGGACAAATGCGGTTCTTTCGATTTTTCCCGGAGATAAGCCGGCCTTGTCCTCGATTAATTTCAGATTAGATGCAACTTCATCTTTTTGTTTTTTTATTTTCTCATACTGTGTCTCAAAATCGTACATCCGGCTCAGAGTATTGCGGGTTTGATCATCCATGGAGATCAAGGCATAACCTTCCTTGAAACCCTGAAGTTCTACCTCGGCCTGTTTCAGCTGGTTTGAGGTCAATTGAAGTTGCTTTTCGATAAAGGCCTTGGTCTCAAAGGTCTTTCTGTTTTTCTCCTGGACATTATAATCCTGATAAGCTCTGGCAACGGTGTTGGCCACGAGTGCTGCTTCCTCAGGATCTTGCGATGTTACTCTGATGTTAATGATATTAGTGCCGGCTTCCTGTTCCGCTGAAATTAAAGATTTTAGGCGTTGGATCTTGGCTAAAAAGGGTTTGGAATTTCGGATCTCTTGAGCAGTGAGATTCTTGGGAAGCCAGTTCAGTGCTTTAGCTGTTTGTGCCAAAACAGGAAAACTGGTTATAATGTATGCATGCGTAATTAAACCCTCTGATTCCTCCCAAAATCCTCCCCCCATAAAAAAATCCGCCATGGTGGTCGTGCGTTCGATTTTGACGGCGGAACCGGCTTCGTAAAGGGGAACCGGTTCGTTCAGCTTGGCAAAACCGTAGCTGCATATTCCGACTAATAAAACCATCAGAATGATAACAAACTTTCTCTTTCTGATGATTCTCCAGTAGTCTCTTAGATCAACGTCATACTGGGCCATCTATTCCTTTCTATGCGAGACCTTTGCAAAACGTCCAAATGCTGTTTATTGATTAGCGGGATATTTAATTTCATATTCCTCTCTATTCAGATTGACGGCATCTTGCGACTCGATTAATGCATTCCGAGTCTCTGCGGGAGCCTTTAAAATCTTGGCCGGAGTGTAAATCAGCCTCAAAATAGGGTCAATTTGGGCGAGAAAGGCATTTACATCCCCGATAAAACTTCGCGGCACAAAGACCAAGTCTCCGTTGGCCAGGGCAACGTTTTGAGTCAGATCACCTTCTTGCATCAGCTTTTCGAGATCAACGGATATAACTTCAGGTTTAATCGGATCACCCCTGACAATCTTGGTACTGCTTTCCTTTGCAAACGCCTTAATGCCTGCCGCTGCGACAACATCCAGCAGGCTAATTTCTGAACCGGAAAAAGAATGTACCCCCGGTTTGTTGACTTCACCAAAGATATACACCCGATTATCCTCTTTGGTAACGAGGGGGATATAGATTACATCACCGCTATCCAGCACCACATCCTGGCCGGTTTCACCCCGCAAAATAGCATTGAACAGGTTCAGTTTTAATGT
>JAQBHK010000432.1:0-3587 GCA_032127815.1 Desulfobacterales bacterium | reverse complement strand
CGTTGTGGACAGCTTGCCATAGTGCTGAGTCTGTTCAGGTCGAAATCAGGTGCAGATTGAGAGTTCAAGTGTTCAATATCATAGACAAGCTGAAAGCACAAGATATTGATTTTATAGGATGGTTTAACGAGGCTATTCCGCTTTGGCCTATCGTGGCGACATTGTACAAATTGAACGTTAAATTTGGTTAGCTATAAACTCGTCCAAGGGCTACTTTTAATACCTGTGATAGCATGTCATCAGGTGAAGATGTCATCTGCCTCAAAAAGCCTGTTATAAGTCTGACATATGAAAATTCAGAAATGTAATTGTCGCTGTTAGACTTTGGCTGAAGGAATAATTTTTTCAAGCTCGTCAATCAAACCGGGAAGATCTTCAGCTACGGTTTTCCATATACTGAACCTCCGCGGATTCAATGACTTCCTGCCTAAAATAACGACTTAAATCTTGAGGCGTTCTCAGATCTACTTTACGGCCTATTATATTAGACAATTCAATTTCTATACCAGCCAGCTTGATGAGGCCGGGTGTATAATCCGGATGAAACTCAACAAGAATATCTATATCACTGTCAGATCTGAAATCTTGACGAAGAGCTGACCCAAAAACAGAAAATTTGCAGATGTGGTGCTTTTTGCAAAATGTTTCAATTCTTTCTCTGGGAATATCGATTGAATAATTTCTTTTCATCATGATTAAACTATTTCCTAAATCCTATTCCAATGTATTTTTAAAGTGCCGATATGTGCTATAGGAACGAAACAAAGCCGACAGTTCGCGTTTATTTTCCTGTATCTATCACATATCAATTTCCGGAATCGGTTTCAGTTTTTTATTCTTGTCAATACATACCAGTTCAATCTTGGCCGCAACGGCAGCCTTTTTGGCCACCGGTCTCCAGGCTTCCTGCGTCCAGATAATCTTAAATTTTCCATCCTTTTCCCAGGTGGTGCGGATATCAAGGGTATCGCCGAACTCGGCGCCTTCATAAAAGCCCATCTCTACCCGGTAAACCGCAAATCCGAGTCCCTCCTCATACCACAATCTCGAAAGTTCCTCGACACCGATGACGTTCTCTCTGGCCCTTTCAAAATATTTCAAATAATTGGCATGATAAACCACCCCGGAGTGGTCTGTGTCCTCGTAATAAATCTGAACTGGAAAGTGATATACTCTCTGGTTGATTTCTTCCATAATGTCGATAGTCCATCCTTGACGCACGCAGAGTGAATATATAGCGGTTATAATAAATATGTTCCGATTGAGTTACCTGGGTTCATATTTTTTTAGCAAGCCGCCGGATGATTTCGTTTAGGTCGGGAAGCTGTCTGAGCAAATTAGAGCGCGTTAAAGCGCACATCATCAAAGTGTCTCCATTTGGAGAACACAATCAACTTGCGGCGCTATATTCTTAAAGCTGTAGCCATGTTCGCTTTTACGCACTTTTATTTGCGAGTTCTTGCCGATCTAAACGAAATTATCCGGCGGCGGCAACGCAACGTTACTTTGACAACTGCTATAGTACCAAAAATTACAACGTCTCCCCCGGTCATGTCATAATTTGTTGAATTTACGAGTGGGGAGCCAACAAGTGAGAAACTAAAGAGGCTCCGGCACATACCTGCTGTATTCCGGCGGAATTGAAATTCCCTGGCTTCTCAGAGCCATAATCCTGTTTAAAAATGCAGCTCCGGTCATGATCTGTTGGGCCACATCGACAACCCGGCGGTTGTTGATATCCTCTAAGTATGAGCCCTTTACCCATGAATTAAAAGCACCCATTGAAGGCCCGCACCAGATCTGGTAGTCCATCTTCCGAGAAGGATCGCCGGTGTTCGACCATCTTGAGGCAAGTCCGAGATACCATCTGAAAATAAGTGCCATTTTTCTTTTGGGGTTGTTTTGAGCCCTTTCAATCTGGCTGGGATCACGATCTTCAAAAAATGCCTTTGTTTCTTCCCAGATCGCGTCAAGGCTCTTTTGGAAAACCTGTTTTTCAAGTTTCTCCCGTTCCGTTGCCGGGATTTCCTCAATGGAATTGTACGTATTGTAAAAATCATACAGTTTCTGGGCCCGCATGGGGAAAAAGGTCCCCCGTCTCAACACCTGAAGCTTTACCCCCATTTCAAACATGTCGGCTGACGGGGCCATGGCTACATCGGCCATATCGGCCTGGGCCAACAGGTTGCGGGTGTGTTCGCAGGCACCGGCTTCACGGCAGGCCTGGTTCACAGACCCGGTCACAACAAAGGAGGCTCCCATGGCAAAGGCTGCCAGGGCGGATTCAGGGGTGCCGATGCCCCCGGCGGCTCCCACACGTACGGTATTTGCGTACCGGTATTTTTCTTGAATCTCATTGCGCAGTGAAATGATCGACGAAAGCAGTGAAACCAGGGGTCGGTTATCGGTATGACCGCCGGAATCCGCCTCAGCGGTGATATCGTCGGCCATGGGCACTTGCGATGCCAGTTGCGCCTGTTCTCTGGTGATACGGTTTTGAGACAGAAGTTCGGCAACCATATTGGCTGGCGGCGGCTCAAGGAATTTGGTGGCAACCTCTCTGCGGGATATTTTCGCAATGATCTTGTTTTTAATCTCAACATTATTATCGTGACCGACACCGAGGCCGGCCACGCGATATAAAACAACATTGGGGTTCAGGTTGATAAATGCCGCAGCTTCAATACAGGGAATCTTATATTTAAGGTACAATTCCACAACGCCTTGTTCAATGGCAGGTTCATGGGGGCTGTGGATCAGGTTGAAGGCATAGGGCCCGTTAGGGAGTTCTCTCTGTATCCGATGGATGGCCTCTTCCACCCGGGACGGGACCAGGCCGCCTGCTCCAAAAGAGCCCAAAAACCCGGCCTTTCCCAGGGCAATAACCATCTCTTCCGAAGCAATTGCATTTGCCATTGCTCCGGTATAGTAACTGTATGTGGTCCCATACTCCTTGCGGAATTCCGGATCACCGAGATGTTTGGCCGTAAAGACCGGCGCATAAGCTACCGGCCGGATCAGCTCTTGGGTATTTGTGGGGGCACTGCTGCTCAACCGTTCATTACTTATCCCCAGGTCTTTATTTTCTTTGACAATAAAACACGGTTTCCCAAGATCCAGAAGCCCGGCCTTAATCTTCTCTTTTTTAAAGCTTACGGCATTTCTATCAATATTCCAGTTGAAACCCTGATCAACAAATACATCCGACAAACACAGTCCGTTTATAGTCATAATTCTCTTTCCCCTGTTAATTGCGAATTAGTTTCACCGTTCTGGGTTTTGGGTTCCGGGTTCAATGGAACACGGATAACACAGATTAAAACGGATCTACACAGATACAGATAAAATAATATAAAATCCGTGAAAATCCGCAAAATCCGTGTCATCTGTGTTCTAACTAAGCTGATTGTTTCAGAGGTTCAGGGGTCGGAGGCAAAGGGCTCTGATTAAAAATATTCTTAATCTTAATCATACTCGTAATCGTAATCTAAAAAGGCGATTAAGATTAAGATTACGATTACGATTGGGATCGGGAATATGGTTGTAGATCATTATAGTCGAATCCCGCCCCGGTGGGACAGGCAGGG
>JAQBHK010000431.1:0-7427 GCA_032127815.1 Desulfobacterales bacterium | reverse complement strand
AGGCACAAGATTGTGACCTCAATAATTGCTTGCTTCTTTTTCTTAAGCCTTAACATATAATCTTAATAGAATCATGCATAAAATTATTTTAGAAACCCAAAAATTGTTTCAGATTGAAGATTTAAAAGATGGACAGATAAGCATAAAAACATCAAAATATCTTTTGTCTTTAAATGAAAAAGAACAAATTAAGATTCTTACAACCCATTTGTCGAAATTGAAAAATGTGTTGGCAAAACTTGAAGACCCCGTCCTTAAGGATTCCATTGGCAAAGGTGGTGAAGTTGGAAAAGCACAATTGCAGCTGCTGACAAATATAATTGAAAATTTGCTGTCACAGATTTAATACTTTTATTTTTTTAGACAGGATCTGCAGGATTTGCTTATAATTTTCACAGTTTCTCCCGCTTTGCGGGACAGGCAGGAAATGGCTAAAGATAAAAAATCGAGTCAATCCTGTTAATCCTGTCGAATATAAAACTATAATATGGATGCAGAATGTACAGGGTTGGTTCTTGAAGGCGGAGGTCTTCGTGGTATTTATACTTCCGGAGTTCTTCGCTTTTTTATGGAAAAAAGTGTCTATTTGCCCTATGTAATCGGTGTTTCTATAGGGGCATGTAATGCTGCCAACTACGTCTCGCGACAACAAGAAAGAAACCGAATAGTTACAATTCGTTATGTCACTGATTCTCGATATCTCAGCTATCTTCGCCTGCTTGCCGAAGGTGAACTGTTCGGCATGAAATTTATTTTTGATACAATCCCCAACAGATTAGTCCCTTTTGATTTCAAAACTTTTATGGAAAGTGGGCAGAAATGTATCACCACCGTTACCGACTGTATGACCGGCGAGGCGCTCTATTATGAAAAAAAAGAGCTCGGTAAAGATTATTTGAAGATCCTCCAGGCATCGAGCAGCTTGCCTTTTATAGCTAAACCGGTTCATTATAAAGGACTGGATCTGATGGACGGAGGTTTATCCGATTCAATTCCGCTTCGCAAGAGTATTAATGACGGCAACACCAAAAATGTTCTTGTTCTTACTCAACCCAAAGGCTATCGGAAAAAACGCCCACGTTTTATAAAACTGGCGTATACATGGTATCCTAGGTATAAAGGCCTGTGTGAAGCTCTTGAAAATCGACATATACGATATAACGAAACAATGGATTTCGTTGACCGGCTTGAAGGGCATGGTGATATTTTTATCATCCGGCCTGGTTCGGCGCTCAATGTTGGGCGGGCTGAACGCAACAAAGACAAACTTTATGCGGTCTATGATCAGGGCTACAACGATGCTTCTGCATGTTATAAAGCGTTGTGTGCATATTTGGATTGAAATACCGGAAACATCCACTTAAACCTGAGACCTTTGATTACCCGCTATGCAAGGATTTCCTTTCCTGCCCTACTTCAGAAAGAAATTGACCCGGCTTTTATACTTTTCCTTATTTTCTCGATCTGCCAGGCTTTCGGGCCCCAGAATAAAGATTCTATGAGGATCAAGCTTTTCACTTTTTATAATATAGCTTTCAACACCGGCAGCCCTTTTGTGGGCCAGACGAACTAGGTCTTTATCTGAAATATTAATATTGGTAAACAGGAGTTTTTCCATCTCTGCGACCGGTAGTTTTTTGATTTTTCCGGATTCATCCCTCGGTTTGGGAATATCCGACGCTATGTAGGCCTTCTCCAAATACGTTATAAAATCTTCCGGTTTAATTTTTATCTCGGCAAGCGGCACGACATCAAGGTTCTTTTTGACCATCTCTTTAAGTTTCTGGGCTTTCAGAAGGTTGTCAAACTGAATCCTCCGCAGCTCCATGGGATCTTTTTCAGGATCAACCGCTCCCTGAATTTCCAATTGGAGGCCCGGCCGGTTCTCAAGGGCCGTTATCAGTTTATTCAGATGTTCGTGCATGGACTCGTTGATTTGAGAACTGCCATAGTCAAAATCCATATAGCTCAGTTCGGCACCGCCGCCAAAGATAGAGCTAAGGGCGGCGAAAGGAGCGCTGACAATTTTTGCAAAGAGGTTCCCGAGCATTTTGATGATAATCTTGCTAATACTGAATTCGGGATTATTAAGATCGCCATTTACAGGAAGATCCAATTCGATTAGGCCGTTGCTGTCTTGGAGCAGTGCAAGGCCAAGTTTGACCGGCAAAGACGTCGCATCAGGGCTGTCGACCTTGTCTCCCAGGGTGAACTGATCTAAAAACACTCTGTTTTTCCCCTGAATTTTATTGTCCTGCAGTTTGTAGGCCAATTCGAGGGTCAATTGTCCTTTCTGAAGGATATAGCCCAGATATTTTCCGGAATAGGGAGAAAACGGGCTCATTTCAATATCCCTGAAGGTAAATGTCAGGTCTGCGTAACGGTTGGCAATCAGAGGATTAATTTTACCCTTGATCTCCAGCGGGGAGGAGCCGCCGTGCGTTCCCTTTATAAAAATATCGGCACGCGCTTGTTCGGCCGAAGAGAGACCTGACAGCTTCCCTCCCAGCTCCGTCAGCTCCGCATTAAAATTCGGCTTGGTTAAACGATCGGAGAAGCTGACGGTGCCGCCCTGCAACACCACGTTTTTGATGGTTATATCTGGAGGGAGGGCTGCAGCGGTTTCCGGAATCTCTTTGGCAGGTACGTCCGGCGATGTTTTTTCTGCTTCTTTCTCCGGTGCGAAGATTGTCCTGATATTATTTGTTCCGTCAGGATGAAGAATCAGCCGGGAGTAAAAATCGGTTAGCGCCACTTCATCGATTGACAGTTTTAAGGGTGCATACCCGACGTTTATTTTGGTAAGATACAAGGATTTCCATTTGAGAAAATCAAGCGCCAGTTTGCGATCCACGGATGCGAAAGCGGTGATGGAAGCATCTCCCTGGTAACTTGCCTCCGCAACGGTTTCCCCTTTCTGAGAAAACCGAACCCGGCCGTTTGTATTAAAATTTCCGTCAGTTACGATAAGCTTGACCTTGTTGGCAAAATACGGCTGCAAAGACCTGATGTCAAGCCGGCTGACATTCACGGCCAGATCGGCGGAGACCGGATCAGCGGCCACAGTTCCCTTGACGGACACATTCCCCTTTTTATTCCAGCGTAAGGCAATAGACACCTGACCTTTGCCGTCGGGTTTGGTCGTAAGATCTTTACCCTCGATTTTGATGTGGTCCAAAAGAATATTCACCGGATCAGCGAGCATCAGATCCTGACCTTCAATCGTGTGATCCTCGAGCACAAAGCTTTTAAGATTCACATGCCAGGGTACCGGGGCCGGTGCTGCTGCTGAACGGGCTTTAAGCGCCTTGACCGCTATGAGCCGGTCTAAGCTCAGCGATCCGTCGGCAAAACGTTTGCATAAAAGGTAGCCCTTTGTGCTTGACAGGCTGCCGATCGTAATTTCTTGCTTGAAAACATCGACATCGGTATCGGTGATAGTAAGACTGGGAATGGCGATTAATTTTTCCGGGTCGTCTTTTATTTTAGATTCAAAGGAATCCAGGGAGATAGATGCTTTAGAAAGCGTTAAAACTTCAGGTTGATCATTGGCTTTGAACTGGTAGCCGGTTTGAATACCAAGCATTCCATCGATGATTTCAAAATCGATAAAGTCTTGATAAAAGGGGGCGTATTTTTTCAACAAAACGTTTTGCAGTGACAGGGTACCTTCAGAACGAAGAGGAAACAGTGACAAGGTGCCTTTACCGTCGATCAACTCTTTTTCCGGCGTTTTTACGGAAAATGTATAAACGGCTTCGCTGCCGGCTTGATTGCTCACATTTTTTAAGGTGATGTTCATAGATTCAAGGGCAGTCTCAAAAGGAACAGTCGGCAAATTGTCAATTAAGGCCATCCGGCCGGACTCAACCAGCAGATTTTCGATAACGAAATTCGGAATCGGTGGTGCTTGCGCTTCTGCGTCAGGCGAGGTTTCCGGTGCCTTAATGCCTGCCAGATCAGAGAAATTAAAGCTGCCATCCGGCTTGCGGGCAAGCCGTAAAAAAGGTTTTGCAATCCGGACATCTTTTACGATCAATGCTTTTTTAAACAAAGAGGCAATTTGCAGATTAACGAAAAAGTCGTCAAGCGACATAAACGTTTTATCGTTCCGGTCAGTGACGGTTATACCCTTCAAGTGCAGCGTGAGGGAATATGGATTCACTTCTACTTTGCTGATACCGACTTGTCGGTTCAAGGCGTTGGAAAGCTTTTCCGGCAGAATTGACTTAACAATATAAGGAAGACCGACAAACCCGAAAACAGTGTAAAGAATTGTCACGGCAAGGATAGCTATGACTATTTTAACGATTTTCGGTTGCAGACGGGCGGTATTTTTATTGTTTTGCATAAGAGCTAATCTTATTGGCAATCCGGGTTAGGCGGTTTATTTGCCGGTATGTTCACGCTTTACAAATTCACCGGTAAATGATGGTTTTTCTATGCGGTTAATATCAAAAGGTATTACAACCAGTATAATTTATCCTTAAAAATTTCAAGTATTAAAATTGAAGTTATAAGGAGAACGGTATGAAGGAAGAACTGGCAGTTATGCAAATTCGGCTTTCACACATCCTTTGAGGACATACAGCCCGCTCCCCTCTTTCCTTGTAATTTGAAAACGGATGGTTATATTATCAAATTCGACCAGCCACCAGAAACAGCAGGAGATCAGAGACAATAAGTTATGACGAAACTTTTAAGAAATGACAGTTTGCGAAACATCGCCATCATCGCCCACGTGGATCACGGCAAGACCACGCTGGTGGATGCCATGTTTCGCCAAAGCGGAATGTTCCGACACAATCAGGAAATAGACGAACGGCTCATGGACAGCATGGACCTGGAAAAGGAACGCGGCATCACCATCGCAGCCAAAAATTGTTCGGTGGTGTGGAAAGGCGTTCGGATCAATATCATCGATACCCCCGGCCATGCCGATTTCGGTGGAGAGGTGGAACGGGCACTGTCCATGGCCGACGGGGCGCTTCTGCTGGTGGATGCATCGGAAGGCCCCCTGCCGCAAACCCGGTTTGTCCTCAAAAAGGCCCTTGACGCAGGCCTCAAAATCATAGGGATAATCAATAAGATTGACCGCCCGGATGCCCGTCCGGATGAGGTGTTGGATGAAATATACGATCTTTTAATCGATCTGGGCGCCCCGGAGGAACAGTTGGACCTTCCGATACTTTATGCTGCCGGCCGGCAAGGCATCGCCCGCAAAACCTTAACCGGCAAGGCCGAAGACCTTCACCAGCTTTTCGACACCATCCTTGAACAGATTCCGGGACCTTCCCATGAGCCGGACGCCCCCTTTCAAATGCTCGTATCGGATCTCGGCTATTCGGATTACATGGGCAGGCTGGCTGTGGGAAAAATTTTCAACGGAACGGCCCACGCACAGGACAGCCTGGTATGTATCGGTGAGAATGGCCGGTGCGAACCCCTCAAGGTATCGAAGCTTCAAATCTACGAGGGCATGCAATTGAAGGATGTCGATGAGGTGCTGCCGGGAGATATCGTGGTCGTAGCCGGCATCGACAAGGTCAAGATCGGTGATACCATTTGCAACCGGGAAACCCCGCATGCGCTGCCGCGCATCAGCGTGGACCAGCCGACGGTATCGATGAAGTTTACCGTCAACAATTCACCTTTCGGGGGAATGGAGGGGAAATACGTCCAGTCAAGCCGGATCCGTGAACGCCTGCAAAAGGAGACCCTGCTCAATGTCGCCATTCAGTTGGAAGAAACCGAAGATCGGGACAGTCTTCTGGTCAAGGGAAGGGGCGAGTTCCAACTGGCCATTCTGATCGAAACCATGCGCAGGGAGGGCTACGAATTCTGCGTGGGTCGTCCCGAGGTGATCTTCCGCTATGAGAACGACAAAAAACTGGAACCGATGGAGCGGCTCCTGGTCGACTGCGTAGAAAGTTTTTTAGGCGTGGTCACCGAAAAACTGTCCCTGCGTAAAGGTAAAATGACCAGTATGGTCAACAACGGCAAAGGCAGGGTGCGGATCGAATTTAGCATACCCGCCCGGGGGTTGATCGGATACAGGGATGAATTTCTCACCGATACGCGGGGAACCGGTATCATGCATTCTTTGTTTGACGGTTACGAGGCCTTTCGAGGGGAATGTCTCAGCCGGTTTACCGGCTCCATCGTAGCAGACCGATCCGGAAGCGCCGTCTCTTACGCCTTGTTCAACATGGAACCACGGGGCCGTCTTTTTGTCGTACCCGGAGATCCCGTCTACGAGGGGATGATCGTCGGCGAGCACAACCGTGGCCAGGACATCAACGTAAATCCCTGCAAAGAGAAGAAACTGACAAACATGAGGGCTTCCGGAAAAGATGACCACGTGATCCTCTCCCCGATCAAATCGGTCACTTTGGAGCAGGCCATCAGCTTCATCCGTGCAGACGAACTGCTGGAGGTCACTCCCCGGTCCCTGCGCATACGGAAAGTCGAACTTTCGGCCCAGAAGCGGCACGCCATGCGCCCTTCAAAGGAAAAGAGTAAAGCCGCCTAATTGGGGTTTTCGAGCATTTCGAAGATAGAGTAAATGAGCCCTATTTATTCTTTCTGATGAAGTGATTAAAAGAGTTGAAAGTTGAGTTATAATTATTTTGTCGGCTAAGTATCACAACTTAATAAGTAATCTCAGGATGATAGGTTATTTTTCCATCTCTTTTTCATCGTTTTCAATATCCTCTAATACTTTAAAAACATATCTCGCGGGCCAATCAGCAACAGCACCAGATAATGCCACTGAAACTGCAGCAGCTTCTAGTATTTCTTGACGACTTACACCTAAGCCAACAGCACTGCTGACATGATACTCAATTCAGCCATAGCAGGCTTTAGATATGCTAATTCCCAAAGCAATAAGCTCTTTGTATTTTTGTGAAAGCTCACCGCTTTCGAGAGCGTCCATCTCAATTCTATCCATATCTTGAAATGTTTTGATTCCGCTCTTTTGCATTTGCAGATTATACTTCTGCCGCAGTCTTCTGGTTTCATCTGTGTCGATAAACATGATTACCTCCTATTTATTATGAACGCCGTACGATTCTCATCAGCCACGCATCTACTTCTCGTATGAGAGGATGAAGAAGAACAAAATTGTTTGCAACCATAATATTTTAGATCGTTCAATACAGCTTTTTTGCATTGCGGGCAATTTCTTGTTATCTCAAAGTTTGTTGAAAATGTGAATTACATGACTTTTGACTGTATGCGGACTGATGGAAAGGATGTCGGATATTGCAGTATTTGTTTCGCCTTTTGCTATCAGGCGCAAAACTTCTAACTCACGGCCCGTAAGATCTGTTTGGACTTCATTTTGATTATCTTCAAGCAGAGCCTTGTGTTCCCAAGCGCTTGACCCTGATCCACAAAAGGCGCTGCAATGACATCCGTCGGAT
>JAQBHK010000430.1:0-8795 GCA_032127815.1 Desulfobacterales bacterium | reverse complement strand
TGGAGTTTTGTGTCTAAAATCACAAATTCCAAGCACCAAAAAACAAACAAGCTCCAAACTACAAGCACCAAATTCCAAGGAAATTCCAAAGTTTGTTATTTTGAATTTCGGTCATTGTTATTTGTTTGATATTTGATATTTGGAATTTAATTTACTGCATTTGAGATAGGTGCACCCCTATGGGGTCAAATCAAAGCCTATTCATATGGGCCGGTTTTTTTATTTCTTTGTCGTAGGCCTCGCGGGCCTCTTTTTCCAAAAGATGCTCCCGGCCGGTGTATCTGGGCGAGAAATGGAAAGGGGTGAATTGTTTTACCCTGGCCATGCCGGCAATACGGCCTGCCTGCCAGGCGGTAAGATGAACTTTGTTTCCGGCAATATCTTTGTCCTCTTCAAGAAAAGCGGCTTCAATAAAGAGGTGGTCCGCATCCTTGGCGAGTTTGACGATCTTTGCCACATTCGATTTGCTGTAAGCAACATCCGCGATATATGCTACTATCTGCCCCGGGGTAATAAGGGCAATCTGCTTGGCAAGCTCACCCACGACAAATCGTTTTTGTATGGAAAGATTTTCCCCGCATTTTACTTCGAATTCTGAATGCGGGTCTTGACTGTTGAACAGGGCCTGTTTGAATTCATTCAACCAGGGACCGGTTTCAAGTCCAAGCTTGGCAACACGCTCTTTCATAATGTTGATATGAAAGCCTTCCTGGAGCCTAAAGCCGAGGCAGGGGATATCGTGGTCCAGTAATTCGGCACAAACAGACAGGGCCGCTTCCTGGTGCAGAATACCGTTAAAAGATTGCCTGATATCCTTTTTAGCTGGAAGAAATCTGTTCTGACACAGGTACGCTTTAGTTCGCAAATGGTCGGAGTGAACCTCGCTGACCTGTAAGCTGAATCGATAGCCGGAATGCTTGACCAGGTTCCAGGAATATCCGGCCAGCTTGCCCTCAACGTTTGATATAAAGCCTTCGGGACCGAACATGCAGATCGATTGATCACGGCCGAGGAACAGGCGCAGCAACCGGTCAAAACCGATAAAATGGTCCATGTGGGTATGGGTGATAAAGATATGGCTTATCTTGTGGATATCCCGCGGCGAAAGAGTATGGATGTCGCCCAGATCGAACATGACAGCGCGGTTTTCGAGCAAAAAGGGGACAAACAGACCGGGGTCGTCAAAAGGTCCGTTTACCAGCCTGGGGTAGAAGGAAGGGCGCATTGTTACGGCAGGAATTTAGTGACTTGCTGATTTATACAGTGGTATATTTCTTCGTCGGAACCGTAGATATCGACAACAGCTTTATGGTTAATAAGAGTTTCGATTACAAAAGAGGTTAAGTAAAGGCTGACGACATGTGGACGAGGCACAATGCTCCGAAATGGTGCAGTTTGATAATCAACATCAAAGTCTTCCGCACGGGTTAGTCTGCCGAGACACTTTAAAATTTGTTCCTCAAGGGCATCTTTGCTGGTGGTTTCCACCAGATTGCTCTCTATAAGTTTCATGGCGATGGCATTGGAAAGCTGTTCATCACAATCTCTCACGCCGGCGATCGCCTTTTTGCGGGCGTATTCTATTGAAGATTCGATTTTCGATAAAATGGTTGATTCGCGTGTGCTCGGTCGAAATATTTTAGCCATATACAATCACCTTTAGAGGCTTTTGAAAAACATCCCCTTATTCCTGAGAATGATATCTATTTTTAAGCGTTTATTATTGGGATAATAATGTCAAGTAATATGGATTGCAAGCAAAATATTGCATCCGGATTTTTCTGTTGAAATGGAAAGCGATATGATGATAACCTCATTGACGTGCGCATAAATAAAATAAAGGCTGAAATATAAGGGCGCGTTAGCGACATTGGAAACCATCAAGCAATATTATCGTGTTGACCGGAGAGAAATCGCCTTTCTTAAATTTATTTTTGAGGCCTATGACGGTTTAGCAGTCTCATCAACGATTGATCCGGAGGCGGGCATCGTGATGTTTCGAATTGCTCCCGGATGCGAGGCGGATGTAGAGATGGTTTTGCAGGACCTTAAAAAAAATATCATGATTGAACCGGCACCTTCAATAAAAGGTTCAGACACCAAGACACAAATAATGAATACAAAATATTTATATATCAACACCATCGGATGTCAGATGAATCATTATGACTCCGATCAGATTGCAGCGATTTTAAGGCCCCTTGAGTACAAGGTGACCCCGTTGATCCAGATGGCGGATCTGGTTATTGTAAATACCTGTGCAATCCGGGAAAAGGCTGAACAAAAAGTCTTCAGCTTTTTGGGGCGTCTGGCCGATATGAAAAGATCAAAGCCTGATCTTTTAATCGGTGTTGGAGGATGTGTAGCCCAGCAGGAAGGTGCCCGGATCATGGAGCGCATGGGACATGTGGATCTGGTGTTCGGGACAAGTGCCATCAGCCGGCTGCCGCGCTTAATAGAGCAGATCGAATCGGAAAGATGCCGGGTTATTGATGTTGACATGTCGGAAGGCATCGACGAATTTGATTTTGCCGGCAATGAATCTGACAATGGAAAGGTTACGCGTTTTGTGACCATCATGCAAGGGTGTGACAATTTTTGTTCATACTGCGTGGTCCCGTACGTGCGAGGTCGGGAAGTCAGCAGGGAACCCGAGAAAATAATTAATGAAATCCGCACTCTGGTTAAAACAGACGTGCGTGAGGTTACCCTTTTGGGTCAAAATGTAAACAGCTACGGGAAAAAGGAAGGTCTTTTGACATTTTCGCGTTTGCTGGAACTTGTGAACGAAATCGACGGACTTTTGAGAATCAGATTTACGACTTCGCATCCCAAAGACCTTTCAAAGGATCTTATGTTTGCGTTTAAAAATCTTGAAAAGCTGTGCAAGCATATTCATTTGCCCGTACAATCAGGATCAAACAGGGTCCTTGCCATGATGAATCGGAAATATACGCGCGAGTTGTATCTTGAAAAAGTAAAAAAACTGCGCACTTTGTGTCCTGGAATCGCCATTACATCCGATATTGTCGTGGGGTTTCCAGGAGAGAGCGAACATGATTTCAAGCAGACCTTAAAGTTGATCAAAGAAGTCAAATTTGACGGTCTGTTTGCGTTTAAGTATTCTGATCGTCCCAACGCAACGGCAACCCGTTTGCCGGAAAAGATTTCAGAGCAGGAAAAGAGAGAAAGATTGAAAGCGGTTCTGGATCTGCAGGATTATTATACGATCCAAACAAATGAGGCGCTGGTAGGATCTGAGGAAAAAATTCTTGTTGAGGGCTACAGCAAGAAACAGAAAGTAGTTGATTTACACGGCGGCCAACAGGGTTTTCAGTGGACCGGCCGGACATCTACCAATAAAATCGTCAATTTTGGTCAGAATGACGACGGTATCCACGGCGATGAGATTTTCGTTGGCAAATTGGTCAGCGTCAGGATTATGAAAGCATTTCCCCATTCACTCTGGGGTGAACCGGTCAAGGCGGCCAATATACCCCTTGGTTTTAGAGGAGAAAAAGCTTATGTTGCATGAAGTAACCATAGCGGGCATGACCATGGATCCGACATCAAATACGCCGATTATCATATTAAAATCGGTGAAAAGTGATCAGGCGGTCCCGATATGGATCGGATTGCTCGAAGCCACGTCCATAGCTGCGGCACTCAGAAACATTAAGTTTGATCGGCCCATGACGCATGACCTTTTTAAAAATTTCATCGAGGCTATGAATCTCGATGTTTCCAAGATTGAAGTCTGTGATTTAAAAAATAATACTTTTTACGCCAAAATTTATTTTACTTCTAAAGAGAGAAACTTTCATATGGACGCCCGTCCCAGCGATGCGATTGCGATTGCCATCCGATTTAGCGCCCCAATTTATGTTGATGACAAAATCATCGAACAATCTCAGACGCATGACACTGATTATGAGATGATAGATGAGACTGAAGAAGGGAAAAAGTGGGCTGAATATCTTGGGAAACTTACACCTGACGATTTCGGAAAATACAAAATATGATTGATCTTCATATGCATTCAATTTTCAGTGACGGGGTTTTGATACCGTCCGAGCTGGCAAGGCGCGCGGAGTTTGCCGGACATAGAGCCATAGGGATTACCGACCACGGCGACCTGTCCAACATCGATTTCATCATTCCCAGAATCGTTGCCATTGCCCGGGAGTTGAACAAGTCCTTGAATCTTACGGTTATCCCGGGGATAGAAATTACCCATGTTCCGCCTGATCAGATCAAAGCAACCGTCGCAAAGGCTCGCGAGCTGGGCGCCAAGATCATTCTGGTCCATGGGGAAACATTGGTCGAGCCGGTTGCTCCCGGAACCAATCGTGCCGCCCTGGATGCAGATATTGACGTGCTTGCCCACCCGGGACTGCTCACGGAGGAAGATGCCGTAAAGGCCAAAGAAAAAGGGATATTTTTGGAAATATCCGCCCGCAAAGGGCACTGCCTGACCAATGGGCATGTAGCCGGTTTGGCCCGTAAGGTCGGCGCAAAGCTTGTTATCAACACGGACTTCCATGAGCCCGGTGACCTGATTGATCAGAATATGGCCATACAGATTGTACGTGGCGTCGGTCTTACCGAGCAGGACTTTGCCAAGATGCAGAAGAATGCATCCACCTTCCTTTAACCTGGGTTGAGCGGTTCAACGTTCAAGGTTCAGAGGTTCAAGGTTCAAGGTACAGAGGTTCAGGGTTCAGAGGTTCAGGGTTCAGAGGTTCAGGGTTCAGAGGTTCTGGGTTCAGAGGTTCTGGGTTCAGAGGTTAACGCAGAACGTTGAACCTTTGAACCCAACTTTTTGATTAGAGATGGAGCGTTTTAGCCAAAATTTCACCGCATCATTTATCATTATTTCCGAGCTCTGAACTAATAGGTAAACCTGCCGTTTTCGTAAATCGTGATTTTTTGGCCGGATGCAAGGTGGGCGACCACCCTTTTCTTTTCGGTATTTACCAGATCCCAGTGGAGGGCCGAATCGTTAAAGCCTAATTTTTGCTTTGTTTTTTTTGTTAATTTTTTGGGGTCGCCGTCATAGGCGTCTGAATAAGAAGAACCCAGAGCCACGTGACAATTACCAAATTTGCCGCCGTAGTTTTCGTCAAACAGCGTATTGGCCATAAAAGTGTTGATTTTTGAAAATCTTTTGTCAGTCAGCGAGAATTCGCCCAGCTTGTCGGCCCCTTTATCGATTGAGAGTTGCTTTTTGACAAAATCCTCTCCCTTGTGAGCTTGGGCTTTGACGACCGCACCTTTTTCAAATTCGAGCCGCACACCTTCTACATAATTGCCGCTGCGGAATGAAGGCTGGTTTGCAAAGTACTTCCCTTTTGTTCCTCTCCAGTCCGGTACGGTAAATATTTCAAAGCTCGGAATATTATGTCCGGAGATGCCAATCCATTTTCTTTTTTCGCCGGGAGTGATTTCAAGGTCGATATTTGCAGATTCGATATGGTAATAGTTTACTTGCATGTTGTTGAGCCATTTCTTTATGGATTGTACTTTATTATAAATAGATTTCCAGTGGGATACCGGCGATGTTCTGTTCAGAAAGCAGGCGTTGATGACCTGGCCGGTGTAGTTCTTTAATGAGAGCCCGGCGTGACGGGCCAGGGCTTTGGTGGGGAAGATGCACAGGGTCCAGCCGAAAGCGCCTTGATCATCGCGTTTGTCGAGAATATCACGCAAATATTTCCTGGATACGGCAACTTTCCCGATCTTTTTGGGATCTATATCGCTAAGGTGAGTCAAAGATTCCGGGGCATGCAGGAAAATTCCGCCGTTAAGACTCTTAGAAAGGAATTGATCACCCGGGGGCGTGAAAACGAGTTGTTTGCTGTTTGACAGCTTGTAAAAATCGAGTTCCATTGTGGTGGTATGATTCATGCGCGGCACCGGGTTCAACCCCATATCCAAAAGTTTGGCATAAAGGATTTCAGCAAGCCGTATTGCCGGCTTATCAAACCGGATCAGTACAATATCGCCTTTTTTGAATCGCCCGGTTCGGGCGTTCTTGAGGCCCCACAAAAGGACGTTCGCATATCTTTCCAATTGCCTTTCAGTAAACATTATTCCTCCTCATTTTCAAAAACGAATTCATCAATGATTATCTTTCAAAAAAAGAGTGTGATATTCTTTGTGTGTCAAATGATTTTTAATAAGGCGGATCAGCATATTAAATATTTCCTCAAGTTCATCTGCGCTCATTTTTTTGATTATTGTGCTCATCAGTTCGTCATCGGAAAATTTTTGCAGGTAATAAATAACCGTGTTTTCATCAGTTTCCCGGTCAAGACCGAATCCTATGAGACCATCGTATGTTTCGACGTGATTGTGAGAGTGCTTGGCCATTTTTTCTCCAGAAAAAAGTTGACATTATTTGTTGTTCATTTATTCTTTTGTCCGAATGTCGGTCGATATAGTGGTATTAAGGTTCTCTCGCCCGCTTCGCTTGAGCACACGGAGGTCACAGAGATTTTTTTCTTTGCCTGATTTTTTGAGAAGAAAAATCAGGCAAAACAATCAGCCCTCGTGAGGGCAATCTAAATGATAGACAATAATTGCTACCATGTATATCCAAACCAAGTGCAAAGCTTTAGCGCTTAATCAGAATCCTCCTCTCAAGGATTCTGATTAAAAAACTCTGTGGCTCTGTGTACTCTGTGAGAGATATAAAAGACATTGTTAGGGTCTATATCAAGCCACTCTTTTTAGGGGTGGTAATTGACTATCGAAAGCATAATGGAAAAGCACAAAGTCGTCAATGTACACTATTAACTCAATTAAGCTTTTTTCGCTCAGTTAGAACACAGATGACACGGATTTTGCAGATTTTCACGGATTTTATATTATTTTATCTGTATCTGTGTAGATCAGTTTTAATCTGTGTTATTTGCGTTCCATTGAACCAAGAACCCAGAACCCTGAACCAATCATACAAGGTATTAACAAAACGCTGATTAATAAAAAAACAGATATGGCAGGAATTTATAAATTTGTTGGTAACAGGATTAGGGTAGGGCGGATTATAATATTTACAGGGGTTTTACTGATGATGCAACAGCATGTAGCAGCCCAGGAAAACATGGTATCACCGTTTGGCATGATGACCACAAGCGATAACTATTCATTACGTTACGGTATCTGGCGCAGTGATAAAGCTGCACGTCGGGGCACAGTGATCCTGCTGAGCGGCAGAACGGAATTTATGGAAAAATATGCTGAAACCATCAGTGAACTGCAGCTGAGAGGCTTTGATGTTTATAGCTTTGACTGGCGCGGCCAGGGGCTTTCATCGCGGATGTTGTCAAACCGGCATAAAGGATTTGTCAAAACCTATGATGACTATATTGGTGATTTGGCCGTATTTGTTGATAAAATTGTTAAACCGCAAAGCGTATCTCCATTGATTATCCTGGCCCATTCCATGGGCGGCCATATTGCTTTGCGTTATCTTAATGAACATCAAGGGGCCATCGAACGCGCGATTTTGGTATCGCCCATGATCGACATTTTAACGTCTCCCTTTCCCGGATGGTTTGCCAGGGGCATTATCCGCATGGCCGGCAAGGCGGGCTGGGATCAGAATTATGCCGTCGGTTCCGGCGATTATTCACCCGAAGATGAAAAATTTGAAGGCAACCTTCTGACTTCGGATCCTGTGCGGTTTATGGATGAAAAAAGGGCCATTAAGGAAAATCCGGATCTTGCGCTGGGCGGCGTAACTTATGGGTGGCTGTCAGCAACGTTTGCGTCGATAGATATTCTGGCCGCACCAGGGTTTGGCCAAGAGATCGCCATCCCGATTCTGATGGTAAGCGCCGGATCGGACAAGATCGTTTCCCTTGAAGCTCAAAAATCAATCTGCGCCCGATTGCAACAATGCCGCTCCAAGGTTGTTCCGGAAGCACGCCACGAAATCCTCAAAGAGACGGATGCTGTCCGTTCGATCTTCTGGGATGAATTCGACAAGTTTATTGCCGGTTACGATTGACTTTACAGAGTGGCGCGTGGAAAACGAAAAAAGACCGACGCCGACGATAACATTCCCTGCAAGAAAGCTTGATGGAGCGAAGCGGAAATCCCGCTCGGCGGGGCTGCAGGGTTCTTCAATTTTATCTGCCGGAAGCTGGATAAGAATTGCCGCATCTTTTGTCAGGGTAAAATAGTCTATCCAGGTCACACCCGAAACCATTCGATTACGGCATAAATACGTGTTTGTTTTATATCGTTATTTTTTCATTTTGCTTAGTTTGTCTCCGTATTTTATGTTAGACTTTCCAGTCTTGATTTTTTTACCGAATAAGCTAATGTTATTTCTATTACATTAAAATCTTGAAATGAGGCTTTTCTATTATGACCACCATGAAGGATTTCGTTGAGCAAAGAAGGCATAGTCGGGCCAAGATAAAAGGAGAGGCCTTCGTTGAATTTAATAAACCTCGTCTTTTCAACTTGGGCAAACCTCGTATTGCCTATTCTGCCGCAATTATTGATATAAGCGTTGGGGGACTTGCGTTTGAATATACTGATCGTCACATGTTGTCCCCCGATTTTCATCAATTATCTATCTCCACGACAACTGATAAAATAAAGGTTGGCGAAGTGCCGTTTAAAGATGTTTCAGATTTTCCAATATCCAGGCAATCGAACTCTAAGTTTATGAGAAGGCGTGGTGTCAAATTTGGGGAACTGACACCAAACAAAAAATTCCAGTTGGACGCCTTTATAAAGAACCATGCAATAGTTGATACACGGTCAGGATTTGAAAGACG
>JAQBHK010000429.1:0-3151 GCA_032127815.1 Desulfobacterales bacterium | reverse complement strand
GCCATCGGCAACGGCATCGAGAATGGGGAATAATTCTTTTCTGACGGTAACCTCCCCTGCAGCAAAAACGATGTCTTCGTGGAAGGACAGGACAATGCCTCTCTCATCGTCCAGCATGTCCATTTTATCCTTCAGTTTTATTGTCATTTTCTGTAAACTTTCGGGCAGCTCATATGCAGCAAAAAACTTGCTTTGATCAATCACCAACATATTTGAACTGTCGTTATATTTATTGACCAAGGCTACCATCTCACCAACCTCTTTGGCACCGGAGAATTCAAGCACGCCGGTTGCATCTTTAAAATGCGTAAATAGATTATCCAGCTTTTTTTTATCCATCGAAGACATGGTCAGCAAAAGTACAAAAAAGGTCAGCAGCAGCATAACCAGGTCTGCAAATGTCACCATCCATGCATTGGGATCAATCTCTTTGTTTTCACTCACTGCTTTTTCCTTAACCCCTTGTTTAAAAAATTTTGAAGTCAAACTTCTTGTAAGTAAAGTAGCCGGATGATTTCTTTTTGAAAATCCTTTTTTCGTAATCAGTCGCTTTATATCGTAAAATTAATTCAACCCGTCGGTTTGCGGCTCTTGAATGCGCCGTCCCATTGGAAGCGATCGGATGGTGACTGCTTTGTCCGGAGGCCGTAAGCCTCCGGGGGGCTGCCTTGCTCTCTGACACAAAATATTTGAGCACTCTCAGCGCCGATAGGGCCGACAACTCCCAATTTGACATGTATCCCTTCTCTTCAGACACGCCGGAATCGGTATGCCCAATGATCTCCACCGGGAAATCTTCCTTTTTGATAATGCTGCCCAGTTTGCTTAAAAAAGGACGTATGCTCGGATTAATCCCGGTTCGATCCTTGGTAAAAAGATCTTTTGCGTTTATAGAAACTAATGCTCCCTCTTCTATCTTGTGAACCCTGATTTCACCCGCTACTACCGGTACAGATTTCCGCATTAACGCCATAAGCTGTTCGATGGTTAAATCATCTTCCATCAGAGGTGCTGAAGGCGGCATAATGTCATCCCCTGTGGCCAATGGGGACAATCCACCCGGCAGCCCTCCAAAGGCCCCCATGAGTGACCCTATAGCCATGCGTACTCTGCTCTCATCCATTACCGCAATAGAATTCAGCAAAATAAAAAAAGTCAACAGGATCAAAAAAAGCGAAACCGTCATCACCATACCTATACCAGCGGGACCTTCAGTATCTATTTTTTTCTTTTTGGAAGCCATTACTTAAAAGAAGACCCTCTCTGATTAGGCGGTATAAAGGCCAGCAGTTTCTGCTCGAGAACCCGGGGGTTGTCACCGTTGGAAAGGGACAATATCCCCTGAATAGTCATCTCCTTGGTCAACATTTCCTCTTTGCTGCGGGTCTTTAGCTTGCCCGCCACAGGCATGCACATGATATTGGCCATGATCGAACCGTAGAAGGTCGTCAGCAAGGCTACCGCCATGGCCGGGCCGATGCTGCTGGGGTCATCCATGCTCTGCAGCATCTGTACCAATCCGATCAGGGTGCCGATCATACCCATGGCCGGGGCAAAAGTTCCCATGGAAGTAAAAACCTCCGCCCCCAGATTGTGCCGGTTTTTGACATAATCGAGCTCGGTTTCCAGAATATCCTGGATCTCCTGGGGCTCCAATCCGTCGATAGAGAGCTGAACTCCTTTTTTCAAAAAATCGTCCTGCACGGTCTTGAGCTCGCTCTCCAAAGCCAGAATGCCTTCCCGGCGGGTTTTGTTGGCGAAACCGACAAAACGCTCGATAAGTTCTTTTACCGCAATGGTTTTGGAAAAAAGTGCTTTTCGAACGACCTTCATTACTCCAAGCACATCTTTTAAGGGATAATTAATCATTGTCACCCCCAAGGTGCCGCCAACAACAATCATTAACGCCGGCACGTTGATAAAGAGGCTTAACCCGCCACCCATGAAGATGGCGACAAGTACAAGGCCGAATGCAGAAACAACACCTGCAATGGTTGCGATATCCATAAAATCTCCTTAAAATGGAATTAGAGACAAATAAAGCTTTTCTGTTCAGTATACAGCAACCTTCGTGCCATTTTATAGCTAAAGGGAGTTATTTTTGGGGAAGGATAAAATAGTGTTAAATTACGGAAGGATACAAATATTCTGTCTAGGTTTGACCAGGATCCGGCTTAAATATGCCGTCAAGGATTGAGGCAAACGTCAAAATATTGTCATGGCGAACCCCCATGGAATCCTTACACGCATTCCACAGGGGTTCGTCGCAAAATGAAGAACCTATCTTAATCATAGATAATACAGCCTACTTGTTTTGAAGGGGTCAAGTATGGTCAATTGCTTAACAAGCTGTATTAATTTATTTTGATCGTTTAAAATCAGACAAATTCTTCAAGCTAAATACTGGATGCTACCTCTTAATATTAATAAGTTCTGCCAGCATCTGGTCCGTCACCGTAATAATCTTGGAATTGGCCTGGAAACCACGCTGGGTGGTGATCATTTTGACGAACTCTTGGGCAATGTCCACGTTGGACTGTTCCAGTGAGTTGGGTGAGAGGCTGCCCAAACCGTTGGTGCCCGGCCTGCTGGTGGTGGGATCGCCGCTGAGCCTGGTCTCCTGGAAAAGATTGCCGCCCACCTTGAAAAGGGCCTGGTTATTCTGAAATTTTGCCAGGGCCACCCGGTAAAGGGGAATGACCTGCCCGTTGGAGTACTGGCCCGTAAGGGCGCCGTCGGTCCCCACCGTAACCGACTGCAAATCACCGGCGCCGTAGCCGTCGGACGACTGGAAAACGGTGGTCGAGGCCGATGAATACTGGGTGGTGGAGAGGGAACCGTTCACCCAGCTTGCACTGGCACTGTTAAAGGCAGAACCGAAGTCTAACTCGACAGACAGAGCGGTACTGGTAGCGGTGCCCCCGATAAAATCAGGACTAAAGGTGAAGTACCCGTCAGAAGACAGATCGTTGGTGGTTGTCATGGTAGCCCAGCAGTTTGTGTCGGTTAAGGTGTCCGCGACACCGGCGGTTACCGTGATTGTCAATGTATCGGAGGCAGCGATGTTACCAGTGGCAAAAGATAGTTCGATGCCGTCAGGAAGTCCGGCTGCACTGCCTAAAATAGTACCTGCCGTATAGTTAGCTGGAAT
>JAQBHK010000428.1:0-5002 GCA_032127815.1 Desulfobacterales bacterium | reverse complement strand
AGCATAAGGATTTCTACTACAAAATCCATTGTAGTGTAGTCATCGTTGTGCAGCAAAACTCTGTACATAGGAGGTTCGCGAACGTCGTCCCGAATTTCGGAATCTACCTCCTCTTCCAGTTCAGGGTTGTATTCACTCATTGAGCCCTTCTCCCACCAGACCTTTATATTGTTTTGCTATTTACACCTAAATATAACAACTAATGTCCGGCCTTGTAAAGGGGTTAGTCGAATAAAATCGTGTTACGATTTTATCAAATGTGCCCTACTTGCCGCAGCACTTCTTAAATTTTTTCCCGCTTCCACAGGGACATGGTGCGTTACGGCCGACTTTTGTTTCGTCGCGCCGAACCGGTTTTTTCTTTGCAGGTTCATCACCACCGGAAAAGGTGAGATTCTGCTCCTTTGGCCGTCGCAAATCAGTTATTCTTTCAGGTTCTGATATTTGAATTCTGAACAGGATGCCCAGCGTCTCTTCCTTGATCCTGGAGATCATCTCCTGAAACAGTTCAAACCCTTCCTTTTTATATACAATTAAGGGATTCTGCTGCCCGTAGCCTCGCAGACCAATACCCTCTTTTAGATGATCCATACTAAGAAGATGATCTTTCCAAAGGTTGTCTACGGTTTGCAGCATGATAATCCGTTCCAGATTTCTGAAATCATCAGCTCCAACGGCAGCTTCTCTTTCGTTATATCTTTGGATGCTGAAATCAGCAATCAACTCCGCCAGTCCTTCCCGGGTCAACCCGTTCAGGGTGTCGTCGTCCAGATTGCCCAGGCGTAAATTAAACTGCTTGAAGACCGCTTCGTTAATCCCTTTCCAGTCCCATTCGTCAGCCAGAGCCCTGTCATCGACAAAAAAATCTGCAATCTCTTCAGCCTTTTCACTGATCATATCTTCAATGGCTGGTTTCAGACTTTTGCCACTGAGAGTTTCACGGCGTTGCCGGTAGATAACTTCACGCTGTTGATTCATGACATCATCATATTCTAACAATTGTTTTCGAATATCGAAATTGTGGCCCTCAACCTTACTTTGGGCACTTTCAATGGCCCTGCTTATGATGTTAGCCTCGATCGGTTCGTCCTCCTCCATACCCAGTTTATCCATAATACTGGTTATACGTTCCCCTCCGAATATCCGTAAAAGATCGTCCTCTAAGGCCAGATAGAATCGTGATGAACCGGGATCGCCCTGCCGCCCGGAGCGGCCTCTGAGCTGATTATCGATACGTCTGCTCTCATGCCGTTCAGTTCCGATGATATGAAGCCCGCCAAGGTCAGTCACACCTTCGCCCAAAACGATGTCGGTTCCGCGACCGGCCATATTAGTTGAAATCGTAACCGCATGCTTCTGGCCTGCCATGGCAATGATCTCAGCTTCCTTTTCATGGTTTTTGGCATTCAATATCGTATGTTTGATGCCTCTTTTTTTTAATTTATTAGCTAAACTTTCGGAAATGTCTATGGAGATGGTGCCGACCAGAACAGGTTGTCCTTTTTGATTAAGTTCGACGATTTCATCCATGACAGCATTGAATTTTTCTTTACGGGATTTATAGATCACATCCGAATTATCGATTCTTATCATGGGTTGATTGGTGGGAATAATCAGGACATCAAGGTCATATATCTTTTTAAATTCGGCAGCTTCTGTATCGGCCGTACCGGTCATTCCGGCCAGTTTGTTGTACATTCTGAAATAATTCTGAAAGGTAATCGTGGCCAGAGTCTGATTTTCGTTTTCTATTTTGACGTTTTCTTTGGCTTCAAGGGCCTGATGCAAGCCTTCACTGTAGCGGCGTCCGGGCATCAGGCGGCCGGTAAATTCATCGACAATGATCACTTCATTATTTTTGACGATATAGTCAACATCACGTTTAAACAGGGTGTAAGCTTTTAAGGCCTGGTTAATATGATGCAGCCGCTCAATGTTTCTGGCATCGTAGAGATTATCAACCTTAAGCATCTGTTCTGCTTTAGCAATCCCTTCTTCTGTCATGATGGCTGCCCGCGCTTTTTCATCCAGTGTATAGTCGCGATCAAGTACCAGGTGAGGAATTATGTCGTTAACCAGAAGGTAAAGATCTGTCGATTTCTCGGCCGGACCGGAAATGATTAAAGGGGTGCGGGCCTCGTCAATCAAGATACTGTCGACTTCATCAACGATGGCAAAGTTGAGCTCGCCCTGAACAACGTCTGCATTGGAAAATTTCATGTTGTCTCGCAGATAATCAAAGCCGAACTCATTATTGGTACCATAAGAGATATCGGCACTGTATGCCGCTTTGCGCTCATTATCATCCAGGCCGTGTAATATGGTGCCGACCGAGAGACCTAAAAAACTATAAATATGACCCATCCATTCCGTATCACGTCTGGCCAGATAATCGTTCACGGTAATAATGTGCACTCCCCGACCGCTTAAGGCATTAAGATAGGCCGGAAGAGTAGCGGCCAGTGTTTTACCTTCACCGGTCTTCATCTCAGCGATTTTTCCCTGATGAAGACCAATACCACCGATCAACTGGGCATCAAAATGCCGCATCCCAAGCGTGCGTATCGAGGCCTCCCTGACCGTTGCAAAGGCTTCCGGGAGAATATCGTCAAGCGATTCACCGTTTTGCAGGCGCTCTTTGAATAACACCGTCTGTTTATTGAGCGCTGCATCACTCATGGACTGAATTTCCGGTTCCAGAGCATTAATCGTTTCAATTATGGGCCTAATCTTATTTAATTCCCGTTCGTTTTTGCTTCCAAAGACTTTTGTTAAAAGATTTGTGATCATTAATAAAACATTCCTCCTGGCACCTGATGAGTGATAAGGGTTCCGGGTTGCTTATTTTAAATAAAATAATTCAAGTATCAAAACGATGCAAACAAAAAGGTAATATTAAGGGAATATTTGCGGTGCGTCAAACGGTTATAGATAGATGAGATCAAACAAGGAAAGAAAAAACTGAAATATCTAGTTCAAAATGTATGTTAGAGGATTTACCGGCATTCCGTTCAAATGAACCTCATAATGGACATGAGGGCCGGTAGTTCGACCCGAGATACCGACACGTGCAATAATATCACCCCGTTTTACGGTTTCACCGCCCTTTTTCAATATCTTTCCCAGATGTCCGTATCGGGTGACGACTCCATGGCCGTGATCAATAACAACAACCCTGCCCAATAACCCCTTGGTGCCTGTAGAGCTAACAATTCCATCAGCCGTGGCAATGACTGGTGTTGCCATGCGGGTGGCTATATCCAACCCTTTATGGAATTCGGGCAGTCCGGTGAAGGGTGATTTACGATTTCCGAATCTGGAAGTGGTCCATCCTTTGACCGGACGAACTGCCGGTGTAGAGGATAGTAGATTGCGCTGATCTTGCAAAAAACTAAAAAGAGATTCAAACCCTTCATGCTGTTTGCTGGATGCTAGCTCGAGTTGCTTGGTCTGCTCATGCATTTCGCGCATCAAGCTGTTATGTTTTTCAGTCAGCGGAATTTTGGTATCAAGATCATCGGGAATTGAACCACCGACACCAAAAAGGCTGTCCTGATCAGCCGTTTTTTCAATGTTGGCAATAATGCGTATTTTTGTTTCGAAATCGTTCAAGGCAATCAGCTTGGACTTTAAAGCCGTAATCTCATCTGCAAATTTTTGAATCTGGTTGCGCTGGCCGGCGATGTCATCCGATTGGTGAGAAATTATGTTTTGCAGTTCCTGGTGACCGGAAACAGTTTTTTTAAGATTGGTATAATCGTAAATTACATAGGTTAATAAGACCAGGCAGGCCGCAAATAAAACGCCAAAAAAGCGAAGCATAACCCTGGAAACGGTTAATTGTTTTACGGGGGAGCTGTTATTGCTTAGAACAAAAAAGGAAATTTTATTGCGCATAATCAAATAACTTTAGTGAAAAGTCCTGTTTTGTGCTCAAATTACCTTTCTTTTTATACTTCTTGCGAAGGTGGGACTTTAAATAACTTTAATTTCAGTAGATTACACAGCTTCATGCAGCCTAAACTGTATAATAATTATCATGAATTAAATACAAATGTCAATAGTTTAAGTTATTTTAGTTAATTTTTTTAATACTTTCGACATTGATGAATTCGTTAAAGGCCGAATTCATCACGTTTTAGGTTTTAAGTGTTAAGTTTTAGGTTATGGTTCTACTTTTATTACAGATACTTAAAACGTTTATAAAAAAGTAAATTTTTCTTTTTACGAAACCATCAACCCTGTTCATAATAGATGCGGGCTAGAAAAGAGATGTGGGCTGGAGCAATAACGGGGGAACAAATAAATTCCCCCGTTATTGTATTTGTTATAAGTTTTGCTCGGAAGCTTCAGGATACAAAATCAACCCCGATTTGATATCATTTTAGATAATCCCCAATTTGAATTTAAGGGACTTCAGGGTGTTTTTCATCAGCATGGTAATGGTCATGGGGCCAACGCCGCCCGGCACCGGGGTAATCCAGCCGGCAATCTCCTTGGCAGCATCAAAGTCAACATCACCGCTTAAAATCGCAATCTTTTTGCCGGTCTTTTCGCTGATCTTTTCTCCGATCCTGTTGACGCCGACGTCAATGACACAGGCACCCGGTTTGATCCACTCGGGTTTTACCAGTCCGGGAACACCGGCGGCGACAATCAGAATGTCCGCACGTTTACAATGGCCGGCCAGATCTTTTGTGCGGGTATGAACAACTGTAACCGTTGAATTGGCGCCTGCACCTTTCTGGAACATCATGTTGGCTATCGGTTTGCCGACAATATTCGAGCGTCCCACAACGACAACCTCGGCTCCGCTGGTCTCAACACCGGCTCGAACGATCATTTCCTGGATGCCTGCCGGCGTACAGGGAGGAAACTTAACTTCCGAACCGCCGATCATCAGGCGCCCAACGTTGACAGGGTGGAATCCATCCACATCCTTATCAGGATCAATGGCGTTGAGAATCTTTTTCTCATCGATTTGGTCGGGCAGCGGCAACTG
>JAQBHK010000427.1:0-4718 GCA_032127815.1 Desulfobacterales bacterium | reverse complement strand
ATTAAAATTCAGCAGGTTATGGTATTTGTTTTGACGGCAAGATATTAAAAGCGGGCGGTCATCGAATAGCCGCATTTTTTCGAAACGACAATCTATTCCTTTATCAAATTTGGAACCTGCCGCTTTCCCTAACAAATTGCTATTATTACTCTGTGTTACACATACTCACGAATCCAGGTACAGAATGTCGAATGTCGCGTGAATATTTTAAAATAAAACCTAATCTATACCGACTTAATAATGTGAATGGATATTTGAGAATTAGATGACATGGAAGAACGTCCTGTTCAATTCTTCGATAGAATAAAAACTTCAAAAAATCTTCCCTCACTTCCACAAATCCTATTAAAATTGATAGAGCTCTGTAATAGCGAAGAAAGCACAATCAAGGATATATCTCAAATAATCAATAAGGATACATCTTTAAGTGCCAAAGTTATTAAGATGGTCAATTCTGCCTACTATGGAGTACCCAAAAGAGTAACCAATATTAATCA
Organism: Desulfobacterales bacterium; assembly: GCA_032127815.1. GTDB lineage: Bacteria > Desulfobacterota > Desulfobacteria > Desulfobacterales > UBA11574 > Desulfatibia_A. The sequence continues at coordinate 4,221 of JAQBHK010000427.1, read as the reverse complement.
GTCCCTGGTAATTTTAGGGCAAAATGCCATAAAAAATATTGCCATTAGCGCTTCAGTTATTCAAGCTTTCAGCAAAGTAAAAGATAATTCTGTTTTTGATTTGAAGGCCTTCTGGAGGCACTCTCTGATGTGTGCCATATTGTCCGAACTGATAGCTAAAAAGATATTATACGCTTCTCCTGACGAGGCATTTTTAACAGGGCTTCTTCACGATATAGGCAAATTAGTTCTTTGGGTAAATTTCCCGAAGGAATACGCTGATGTTTTAAAGTCATCGAATGATCAATGGGATCTGGTCTTGGCAGGAGAAGCACGTCATGGAACCACACACTGTGAGGTTGGAGCTTGGCTGATCAACCGCTGGAAACTTCAATCATTCATGGCAGACGCAGTGCGTTATCATCATGAAGCAGTCGATAGAATTCAGGATGCTCTTCCTTTAGTAAAGATACTATATGTTGGGAATGTCCTTTGTCCCGAAACAAATAAAGAAAAAGAGGTCAAATTTGGAATAGCCAAAAATATTTTTGGATTTGAAACCTCTGAGGTAGAGGAAATCATCCTCCAAGCTGAAAAAGATGTAAGCGATATAGCACAATCTTTAGATATAGATATTGGGGCACTTGATGTTTCTGAAAAGACTGTTTCTGAAAAAGATCATAAAAAACAAGAAGATCTAATCCAGGAAGTAAAAGACATTACTTTGATTCAGGGTACACTCCATAATTTTTTAGAGGCTCATGATGAAGATTCTATAATGAAAGTTGCGCAGGAAGGGCTTCATGTTTTGTTTGATGTTAAACATGTTTTATTTTTTCTGCATGAGTCAGAAAGAAATATTCTGCTAGGTAAGGGCATGGCGCCTGATAAAAATAATGACCCAATCAATGAAGTGACAATCCCCTTGCAAAATGGAAAAAGCCTTTTGGCGAAATCCCTTCTCCAAAGAAAGCCCTTGGATTCTTTCAGCGATTCAATAAAAGGCAAACTTACAATTTTAGATGAGCAAATCATCCGCTTAGTTGAAAAAGACGGTATTCTTTGCCTTCCAATGATCGCACACAAACAATATGTCGGTGTAATAGTCTTGGGATTAGAAGAAACACGTGTATCCCATTTAACTGATAAGATAAAGCTTTTGATGATGTTTACTAAACAGGCGGCCTTGGCCCTTCAAGCAAACTATTTGACCCAAAACCAGGCAAAATTGATTCAGTCTGAACGTCTGAGCGCCACGTCAACCATAGCTCAAAAGATTGTTCACGAAGCGAATACTCCATTAAGCATCACAAAAAATTATCTTGCCATTCTGAAGAGAAAATTGTCTGAAGATCAGCCCGTTGAAGAGGAAATCAGGATTATTAATGAGGAAATCGATCGAGTGGCACTTATTATAAGTGAGTTATCTGATTTTTCAGAACTTAAAATCCAACCAAACGATCCCTTGGATGTAAATGCCCTTTTGTCAAACCTGATAAGAATCTTTCAGGAATCCCTTATACTCAAGCCCAACATCAATTCTCATTTGAAGTTAGACCCTTCACTTCCAGTGGTTATGACAGATAAAAACAGAATGACACAGGTCTTTAGCAACCTTATCAAAAATGCAGCTGAGGCTATGTCGGGCAAAGGAAATCTTTGTATCAGTACCCGATATATTTCAAATTACATCGACGATAAAAGAAACCAGGTTGCAGACAGTACACAGGGGCATGTGGAAATCATTATCGAAGATGATGGTCCGGGCATTCCTGATACCGTTAAAACCCAACTCTTTGAACCTTATATTACCTCAAAAGGGGCCGGACATGTCGGTTTGGGTCTCTCCATTGTATATAACGCGCTCAAGGAATTACGGGGATCCATAACTTTTGAAAGTGACAATAAAAAAGGAACGAGTTTTAAAATAGTTTTACCAATAGCCAACAGCAATAATCTTAAATCAAGGAGATAAAGATGCCTGATAGTCCTAAGGTTCTCATCGTTGATGACGACTCCAGAATGTGTGAAAGCTTAAAGGCATTATTAAGCAATCAGGGTTATCTATTGAAAACCTGCAATAGTGGTAAACAAGCAATAGAATATTTGAGCAAGGATGTTTTTGATCTTGTTCTTCTCGACATGGTTATACCGGATATGAATGGCTACCAAATCATGGATTATATAAACAATCAAAAGCCTGATACCTCGGTCATTGTAATTACCGGACATGCTTCAATAAAATCAGCTATAAAATTTATAAAGAAAGGGGCCTACGACTACATCAGGAAACCATTTGAGCCGGAAGAATTGTTGATTACAGTGAAAAATGGCCTTGATCACAAAAGATTAGAGAGTGAAAACGAAGTTATTAATGCAAGGCTGATACGGACAGAAGAATGTTACAGGTATCTGGTTCAAAATTCTCCTGACATTATTTATATGCTGGATGGTCAGGGCAACTTTAAATTTATTAGCAATACAGCTGAGCGGGTACTCGGTTTTCAAATTGAACAACTTATTGGTGAGCACTATACTACTCTTATCCATGGCGATGACCTGGAAAAAGCTAAATGGTCGTTTAATGAAAGGAGAACCGGCGATCGTGCTGCCTCCCAAATGGAATTGAGACTAAAAGTCTGTGATGAAAATGGTCAGTTTAAGGAGAGTAAAGTCGGACACCTGACTATTGAATTGAAATCCAACGGCATATACGATGAACCGATCAAAAAAGAGGGTAAAAAATTCATTGGTACACATGGCGTTATAAGAGACATAAATGACAGGAAGCAGCTTGAATCCCAATTAAAACAAGCTCATAAAATGGAAGCTATAGGCACACTCACGGGTGGAATCGCTCATGAATTTAACAACATCCTCGGCATCATTTTAGGTAATACGGAATTGGCACTGGATGATGTTCCTGAGTGGAATCCTGCTCATTTCAACCTTGAAGAGATTAAAACAGCAGGCCTGCGTGCCAAAAATGTTGTAAGGCAGCTTCTCAGTTTCATCTGCAAAACCGACATAAAACGACAACCTATAAGTATAATTCCCGTCATCAAAGACGCTCTCAAGTTTTTGCGATCCTCGATAACTGCTAATATTGATATTCGCCAAAACATTCAAGATACAGCGGATAAAGTTCTTGCTGATCCTACTCAAATCAATCAGATAATGATCAATTTATGCACTAACGCTTCCCACGCCATGGAAGAAACCGGGGGGGGGCTGGATATCGGCATACAAAATGTTCTATTGGATGAAAATTCAGTTGCTTTGATTGACCCTGAATTGACCCAGGGCAACTATGTCAAAGTGACTGTAAGCGATACTGGACATGGCATAGCCCCGGAAATCATAGAACGGATATTTGATCCCTATTTTACAACAAAAGATGTTGGAATAGGTTCCGGCATGGGGTTGTCGGTGGTGCACGGTATCGTCAAAATCCATAGAGGTGCAATTACTGTTGACAGCGAACTCGGCAAAGGAACCACATTTAGCGTTTTTTTCCCCGTGACTGAAGAAGAAGTTGTGACAGAATCTAAAACTATTGAAAAACTTCCTACTGGTAATGAAAAGATACTCTTTGTTGATGATGAAGAATCAATTATGTCCGTTGTGCGCCAGATACTGGAGCTATTGGGATATCAGGTTGAAGTAAAAATGAATCCCGTCGAAGCTCTGGAATTATTTTGTTCCAATCCAGACCAATTCGATTTAGTAATTACAGACATGGCGATGCCGCAGATGACCGGTGACAAGCTGGTGAAAGAAATTTTAAACATCCGCTCTGAAATGCCGATAATCCTCTGTACAGGATTTAGTGAAAAAGTTGCAGAGGAAAACGCAAAGGCACTTGGTATCAAAGCTTTTGCCATGAAACCCGTGAGTATGCGCAATCTTGCGGTGATGGTTAGAAAAGTGCTGGATGAGGAATAAAAAAGCGGAGCAATCTTTGAAATAGATCTTCCGATATTTCAAACCCATGAGATGTAGAATTTGGAGGAAAGTATGTCATTTGTTCCTAAGGTTCTCATAGTGGATGATGAGCCCAGAATGTGTGAAAGTTTGAAGAAATTGTTAAGCAGCCAGAACTATGAATTGGAAACAAGCAATAGTGCGAAAGAAGCCATAGAATATATTAGCAAAAATGATTTTGATCTAATTCTTTTAGATATGGTTTTACCGGATATGAGTGGTTACCAAATCATGGATTTTGTAACAATTCAAAATCCG
>JAQBHK010000426.1:0-3292 GCA_032127815.1 Desulfobacterales bacterium | reverse complement strand
GAACTCGCCTCTAAAGATGCCTAACATCAGCGCAGGCCATATGTTCTAAAAAGTTTTGAGGTTTCGGAAGCGGTTCTTTTCTAATAGACGGCTATATAGGCGCTGATGTAAGGCATCCTAAGTGGCTCAAACAGCGCAAATCGCCATCAAATCATCCTTTTCGCTCCATCTGGGGACGAATCCCGAAAGTTGAGTTATAAACAAAATCTTATTATATTGTAAGAAAAAGATCCATCAAACGACTAATATAGCGTAAAGATTGAAGGTTAATTCGTAAACGATTACCTTAGTATACTGGTGTTGACATGAAACTCAAGTGGTCAAAGATCATTCTTTTATTGGCGATTGTCCTGCTGGCGTACGTTTTTTTTGCATTCGACCTGCAGCAATACCTTACCTTGTCGCATTTTAAGTCCCGGCAGCAAGCGTTTGAAAATTATTATGCTGATAATAAGGCGCTGACGATGGGCGGCTATATGGCCATGTATATTGCGGTTACGGCCTTATCCCTGCCGGGGGCCACCGTAATGACATTGGCAGGAGGAGCCCTTTTTGGCGTCTGGGCAGGGTTGCTTCTGGTCTCTTTTGCGAGCACCATCGGCGCAACTTTAGCCTTTTTGGTCTCCCGGTTCCTGCTGAAAGATTATGTCCAGAATAAATTCGGTGGAAAGCTCAAAGCGGTTAACGAGAGTTTTAGAAAGGATGGGCCGTTTTATCTTTTTACATTGCGGCTGGTGCCTGTTTTCCCGTTTTTTGTCATTAATCTTGTCATGGGACTGACCCCTATCCGTACGGTTATGTTTTACATTGTAAGCCAGGTCGGCATGCTCCCCGGCACTTTTGTATATGTCAATGCCGGCACTCAGTTAGCAAAGATCGAGTCGCTCAAGGGGATTCTTTCTGTCGAGATTGTGTTATCTTTTGCACTGCTCGGCATTTTTCCCCTGGCAGCCAAAAAGCTGGTAGCCTTTATAAAAGCACGCCGGGTATTGGCCAACTACCCCCGCCTGCAAAAATTCGACTACAATCTTGTAGTCATCGGTGCGGGATCGGCGGGACTGGTGACGGCCTACATTGCAGCGGCAGTAAAGGCCAAAGTGGCTTTGATCGAAAAGCACAAAATGGGGGGTGACTGTCTGAATACCGGCTGCGTGCCGAGCAAAGCGCTGCTGCGATCCGCAAAAATGTTATCGTATGCCAGGCGGTCGGCCGAATTTGGCTTTAAACGCGGTGAAATTGAATTTGACTTTGCCGATGTCATGGAGAGGGTTCAGAGAATCATTAAAAAAATTGAACCTCACGATTCTGTGGAGCGTTATACCGAACTTGGTGTCGATTGCATTCAGGGTGCAGCGATGGTAACTTCACCATATACCGTGGAAGTGAACGGCAAGGTTATTACAACCCGCAATATCGTTATTGCTACCGGTGCGCGCCCCTTTGTGCCCCCCATTGCGGGACTGGATAAAATCGACTACCTGACGTCCGACAATGTCTGGCAGCTTCGCAAACTCCCCGGACGGCTCGTTGTTTTAGGCGGCGGGCCGATTGGTTGTGAGCTTTCCCAGGCGTTTGCCCGCTTCGGTGCACAGGTTTTGCAGGTCGAGATGGCACCCCGCATCCTGTTGCGTGAAGATGAAGAGATCTCCGAACTTGTAAAAAACAGGTTTGAGCAGGAAGGCGTGCGGGTGCTGACCAATCATCGCGCCAAGGAGGTGCGGGTTGACGGCGATCAAAAAACCCTGATCTGCGATTACAACGGAGAGGATGTTGCTGTTGAATTTGACGAAATTCTGGTTGCCGTTGGTCGTGTAGCCAATACCAAAGGTTTTGGTCTGGAAGAGTTGGGGGTTGCGATAGCGCGCAACGGCACCATAGAGACCGATGAATTCCTTAGAACGAATTATCCCAATATTTTTTGCGCCGGCGATGTTGCCGGACCCTATCAGTTTACACACACCGCCGCCCACCAGGCATGGTATGCTTCGGTAAACGCCCTGTTTGGAAGATTCAAGTCATTCAGGGCCGATTACCGCATCATTCCCTGGGCCACATACACGGATCCCGAGGTTGCCCGTGTCGGTTTAAATGAACTGGAAGCCAAGGAAACCAGTACGGACTATGAGGTCACAACCTACGGCATCGACGATCTGGACCGGGCCATTGCCGATTCCGAAGATCACGGCCTGGTAAAGGTATTGACAAAACCCGGCACCGATAAAATCTTGGGTGTTACGATTGTCGGGACGCATGCCAGCGACATCATCGCCGAATATATCCTTGCCATGAAACACGGACTGGGCTTGAATAAAATCTTAGGGACCATTCATATCTATCCCACCCTGGCGGAAGCCAACAAGTTTGCCGCCGGCCAATGGAAGAAAGCCCATGCACCGGAAAAACTCCTTAGCTGGGTACAGCGGTATCATGCTTGGATGCGCGGCTAACGGGTTTCCATCCATCCCCGCTATTTAAATACCTGAACTTTTTTCGGGTCGGAGACTTCCATTATTACTGAAAAATGTGGACTTCACTGCCCCTGGATTTTTAAACATTATCGTGATTGAAAGTCAGCTTCTGATTTTGGCTTTTATCATCGAAAGCATCGTTTTCTTGCCTGTTTGGGCGATTTGATATGTGTCGACAAATACACAAAACAATATGATATAATATGTGTCTAAAATCGTTTGTTTGGAGGTATAAAATGAACACAGATACTGTACGCATGAATATCACAATTCCAAAAGAACTGGCCCGAGCACTTAATAAATATGCCGGACCCAGAAAGCGCAGTCTGTGAATTTTATAAGGTCAGCAAGGATGAATCATACATATCAAGAAGAGGACACTTTAACGAACCCGGAAATGTTGCAATATTTTTGATTCGAATTCTAGGCGCCGCCGGCGGTTTTCATGCTGTTGAGATGCTCATTTCCTGATTGAATAATAATGCTTTCGACGAATTGTTGTGCGCTAATATCACCGCCGGTGACAGCGAGATGGCCATAACGGTCAAGGTCTTCGTTTCCCAGTCCGGCCAGGTAAGCAGCGATAGCTGCGCTATTTTTGTTCAAATAACCAAGGACTTCATCCTGGGTGCAATCCGCATGTTTTTTAGCATGCTTTACATTCCCCTGATCTATGGCCTCCGTGGTGAGCTCCGGCAATGTTTCTTTGGAGACGATCATCTTAAGCAGGCCTAATGCGCCATAGTGGCCTGCGGCGATATGGCGCGCTGTTACACCGACCGTCCAGCCTTCACCAGAACATATTTTGCGCCATTTATCGTCGG
>JAQBHK010000425.1:0-3461 GCA_032127815.1 Desulfobacterales bacterium | reverse complement strand
GGAAGAAATTCTGAAGATTCGGCCAGACATACCTATTATTCTCTGCACCGGATTCAGCGAAAGGATAGATGAAAAAAAGCAAAGGCGATAGGTGCTGCTGGATACATTGAAAAACCACCCGGTAGGCATGATTTTGCATTTAAAGTGCGGAGGGTTTTGGACAGGAAATGATACTAAAAATTGTTATAGACGAACTTTAGATATACTGCAAAAAAACCACTTATCAATGGCCCGAATTTTTTGAGATACCTCAATATAATATCACCAAACAATGCTCTGCCAGATACCTGCTATGTACCTCCAACTCATTGTATTAACATATAAATGTGATATTTTTTACATATCTCAGCAGGATAATTTGCCGGGAGAGCCTTACTTGGTGTTAGTCCACTCCGCACGTTTTTTCATTATTCCAAATTCTTTATTTTCCAAGCCTTGATTGCATCTTTCAAACCGCCCACAAGGTTTGCTTACATTTTCCCCCAAAGGCATCTATCAAATTCCTCCTGTTTGCGCTCACCCGGGTCGGAATATTTCCTAAAAATTCTCAATGATTTTTTGAACAGAATCGAGATTTGTATACGAAATCTGTAAAAATCTACAACCATAAAATAATGCCGAAGCAATAATGAGCGGCAAAATGAAAACTTAGATGATTTTTTCGAAGATGACTTTGATGAATAAGCATGACCATACCTGCCTAATCGAAACATCCGCGACACAACTTTACCGCAGTCAGCACCTGATAATTAAATAACCACAATACTATATTAAGGAAATCTGATTTTTTGCCGATATATAAAACTGGATACCCTCAATGTCCGGTATGGATTGGTTGTCATTACTAAAAATGGTGAAGTTAGAGCATTCCGATATTATAACCCTTCGGTATTTGAGAGCGTTTTTCACAAAATATAGTGCACAAGATGAGAGCACAAGATGAACCCAATAAAAACAGATCCAAATGTTGAATCAGCGCAAAATTACACCTGCCCGACGACAGGGTTACCTATCTTGCGCCGACCTGAATGGACAGATATTGATTTTGGAAGCGATTACAAGTTAACAGTCAGCGTATTGGGAGATAGAATCATAATTAACCAAGCTTGCGGATACGGAACGTTACATGGCATAAAAAATACATTGCGGCTTTCCAGTGAAATTGTAACCAAAAGTATTGCTAAAGACTGTTCATACGTCCACATATCCGATTATTCCAACCTCCAGGGCGCTTCTCGTGAGGCGCGCAAATATTATATCGACCATATGACAAATCGTGAGCGTCTGCTTGGTTTGATCTATTATGGCGTTTCACCGATGTTTAAGATGAGTATTAAACTCGGCAAAAAACTTAATATACTTAGATTTCCCGTGTATATAGCAAATGATTGTTCCGAGGCGGTTAAGCTTGCCACGGAATTGTTATCAAAGATCGAGGGCACGGAAGAAATGACTTTCAATGCCTCTTTTCATGAAAAAAATCTGGTAAAAGATACTTTAACTAAGGAAAGGGCTTCCATCTGTCCGGTCACATCCTTGCCTATTAAGACCAAACCGGAGTGGACAGATATCGATATCGCTGAAAATTACGCGGTATCCTTCAGCTTAATCGGCAACGCTATATTATGCACGCGCCCAAACGGCATCATCAGCAATGAGGGGACGCGGAGGCTTTTTGAGGAACGCAAAAAAGTTTTAAAGGAGATAAATCTTTGGGATCAAAGATATGCCGAAATTCGAGATTATAGCATGCTTAAAGGGAGGCCCTCTAAAGAAAGCCGTATGATGTTGGCCGGTTTACTGCTTAAAGAGGCAAATGAAGGCCGTCTCATCGGGTTTTGGGGATTCAATGCACCTTTATTGATAAGATGGATGTTTAATGTCGGTATAAAATTGAATAAACCGTCTGTCCCCGCAGCTGCTGTCAAGGATTACAATGAAGCGGTGGAGCATGCGGTTAATGTACTTGAGCAGCATGAAATCGATATTGGCATTAGACAATATAAGATATTTACAAAGGACGACTGGTCAATTGAATTGGATAATTATGGCATCCGTTTTGAACTCATTGGAGATGACATCATATATACTGTTGCTTATGGATCCCTGAGGGAAGATTATGTAGAAAAATTTTTTAAACTTCATGAGAAGGTTCTTGATGAAGCCGGATTAAAGGAAAAAGGATATTTCTATCGTATCGTCAACTGGGAGAAATTGGAGAAAACCACCTGGAAAGCCAGAAGAATGTACATTGACGGAATAAAAGATTTGAACAAAAAAGTCCCCTGCCGCTTAACGGTAGGTTTCGGATTGAATAAATTTATGCGCACAATAATCAATGTCAGCAAGCAATTTGTTCCCATTCCTATAACCATAGCAAATAACCTTGAAGAAGCATTGACAATTATCGGAACAGAGAAGCACAAAGAGACTAAAACAAAAATTGTTGAAAAAGGAAAAAATCTTCCGGGCAAAACACTTGCAGAGGATCAAATAAAAAATTATTCGGATGAATTATTACAATTCATGGGGGCTATAAACTGGGACCAGACGGGGATTTCAGCCGAAGATTTCAGTAATTCCCATCCCTTCAAATCGGTCTTTGATGCTATTGCCATAATAAAGGGGGATGTTGACGACATTTTTCAGGAGCGCAAGCAGGCTGAGGAGACATTAAGAGAAAGTGAGGAAAAATACCGAACCATCCTTGAGAACATTGAAGATGGATATTATGAGGTAGACATTGCCGGGGATCTCACTTTTTTTAATGATTCGCTGTGTAAAATATATGGGTATTCAAGGAATGAATTAATGGGAATGGGTTACAAACAGTACACAGATAAAGAAAATGGCAAAAAAGTGTTTCAGTTATTCAACTCGGTATACAGAACAGGAGAACCTGCAAAAGCATTTAATTGGGTATTTATTAAGAAAGACAAAACCAGAATAAATATTGAGACTTCTGTGTCATTAATGAAAGATGTAAAAGATTCTCCAATCGGGTTTCGGGGCATTGTTAGAGATATCACCGAGAATGTGCAAACAAAGAAGCATATTGAAGCAGCCAACCAGGAAAAGATTTTGGCCGAGGCTTCAAATGAAGCCAAAAGTGAGTTTTTAGCCAACATGAGCCATGAGATCAGGACACCTTTAAACGGTATCATCGGCCTGGCGGAATTAGCTTTTGACACTAATCTTGATGATGAGCAAAAAAACTTGTTTTATACAATTAACAAAGAAGCCAACTCTCTCCTTGATATTATCAACACGATTCTCGATTTTTCCAAGATAGAGTCCGGAAAACTTGAGCTTGAGAAGATTCCCTTCAACTTGAGGATTTTGATTGAGGATATAGCCCAAAGTTTCGCCTACAGGGCCGAGCAGAAGGGGCTTGAGCTTGCTTCTTTTTTGCCTCCTGACGTTCCATCCCTGTTAATTGGAGATCCGGGCAGGTTGAGACA
>JAQBHK010000424.1:0-20664 GCA_032127815.1 Desulfobacterales bacterium | reverse complement strand
GCTGTCGCGCTTTTTCTATCCCCGGGCTAATATTGTCTATGTAATCGCCTTAGGCATTTTTCTGGTGGGGATGGCGTATGTTATGGAGTATTTTAGAAATAAAAAATCAAGTTAAGGGGCAATGATAGTTTGAAACAGGTTATTCTCGGCACCGCCGGACACATCGATCACGGAAAAACGTCTCTGATAAAAGCGCTTACAGGTATCAATACCGACCGGCTTAAGGAAGAAAAGCTCCGGGGCATAACCATCGAACTCGGATTTGCATACATTGACCTTCCCAGCGGGCAGCACGTGGGAATTGTCGATGTTCCGGGTCATGAAAAATTTGTTAAAAACATGGTTGCCGGAGCTACCGGGATTGACATAGTGGCCATGGTAATCGCCGCGGACGAAGGCGTTATGCCCCAAACCCGGGAGCACATGGAAATTTGTGCGCTTCTGGGTATAAAATACGGACTGGTGGTTCTGACCAAGATCGACCTTGTGGATGAAGAATGGCTGGAACTGGTCATCGATGACATCAGAAGTTTTATCCGGGGAACATTCTTGGAAAACAGTCCCATAGTACCGGTATCGTCGGTTAGCGGCCAAGGCCTCCCCGAATTTGTAAATACCCTGGAGGAACTCAGCAACAAGGTGCCCGAGCGTTCATCCTCCAGCCTTTTCCGGCTTCCTGTTGACCGGGTTTTTACTATGAAAGGCTTTGGCACCGTGATTACCGGCACCCTGATTTCCGGGCGTGTTCAGGTCGGTGATACTATCATGATATACCCTTCCGGCATTACTTCCAAAGTGCGGGGAGTACAAGTCCACAATCAAAGCGTTAATATGGCCGAAGCCGGCATGCGAACGGCGATTAACTTTCAGGGACTCGAAAAAGCCGCGGTCAGCCGCGGCGAGGTTGTTTCCAACCCGCAAGACTTAATCCCGAGTTACATGCTGGACGTTTCCCTGCACTATCTGAGCAGCAACAGAAAACCGCTTAAAAACCGTACCCGGGTCAGATTCCATGCGGGGACCAACGAAGTACTCGGCATCCTGGTGCTGTTAGAGGCAGAAGAGCTTCCTCCGGGTGAAACAATGTTAGCGCAGCTGCGGCTCGATGTTCCTATGGCCTTAATCAAGGACGACAGGTTTGTCATTAGAAGCTACTCGCCCATACGCACCATCGGCGGCGGCCAGATCCTGAATCCGATACCGCCTAAGCATAAGCGCTTTACACCGGAAGTTATCAAAGGATTAAAAAGCCTCGTCGGCCATGAACCTGAAACCATTATTTCTTATCATGTCGATGCGGCCGGCTATGGCGGAGTTTCTCTTTCCGAGCTTAAAATTATGACCAGTCTGCCTGAAAAACAGCTCCTTAACAATTTGCAGGATCTGCTTTCAAAACGGGTAGTGATTATGGCTGACAGGGAAAGCCTTATTTATATTCATAAAAACAGCTTTAACGAGCTTAAAAAAGAGGCGTCTGTTCATCTTGACAACTATCACCAGGCCAACCCCCTGAAAGCGGGAATGCCCAAAGAAGAACTCAGGTCCAAGTTCCCTGCTCTTCAGGGTGCAAAACTCTTCAACCTGGCGCTCACTCAAATGATAAAGGAAAACGAAATCGTCCAGGATGAGAACACGGTTCGCCGGGCTTCTCACAAAGTCTCCCTGGGTGTTGATCAGGCTCAGATCAGAAAAAAAATCTTAAATGCCTATCATCAAAACAGTCTGACTCCGCCGTATTTCAAAGAACTCATCAAAACTCTTGACATTGATGCCAATCGGGCTAAAGACGTGCTCATGCTGCTCATGGAGGAGGGGCTGATTATCAAAGCTAAAGAAGACCTTTATTTTTACGCGGAAGCGATCGAAACGTTGAAAAAAAGATTGGTCGACTTTTTGGTAGCCAACAAAGAACTTACAACCCCGCAATTCAAAGATATAACCGGAGTGTCGCGTAAGTTTTTGATACCGTTGATCGAATACTTTGACGCTCAAAACGTGACTATCCGAATTGGAGATATCCGCAGACTCCGGAGCGGGTAATGCTTTGAGGCCTTTAAGTTCTTTAAATTTTTAAATGGATTAAATAAAACCTTTATACTAATTTATAAGCGTATCTACTAATAGTCTACTTAAGGACAGGAGAGACATCATGGAGATTCCAAAAAACAACGATACTGATGATATTAAAACTGCCGAGTTCAAAACGTTTGCCACCAAGCGCATCGCCGCAGGCATTTTACTCGCCGCCGTAGCCCTGTGGGTCGTTGGAGCTGTTTTTGGGTTGTTCGAAAAACCTGCCGGTGTAGACGTTGTCCGGCAACATGATATCGACAAAACAAAAAAAGAGGCCGCCCATAAACCCGACGTACAGCCTCTTTTAAAACAACCGGAAACCACCACACATATAAATTCCGTATCAGCCGATAGTTCCCCAAAAAAAGCAGCCGAGATAATGACCCGCGAAAAAATCAAGGAACTGCCGGTTGTCAATAACCGCCAGGAGCTGGAAGGTATCGTCAAGGCTGAGGATATTCTCACACTCACCAAGCATGAACCCGTTGAAGACGTTCATAAAAAACCGGAACCGGCTCAAACAGCTCAGGCAAAGCCCGAGGCCCATAAACCGGCTCCTTCTGCCGCCGCCCACGGTGCTGAAACTCCCACAGTTGAAAAAGACAGACCCAAAGGTATCGCCTTTGTTGAAGCCACTATCAAACCGCTCTCTTATGAATTGCACGACAGATTCTGGGGATGGCGACCCAATGACATCCTAAATTTTACCGACAACATCAACAATTTCCAACTGGGCGTGCTGGAGGTCACCCGGCGTACGGCCGTAATTCTGACGGAAAGGATATCCCGGACCGGAAGTACCGCGTCATTTGATAAAAACCTTGAACGCGCCATGAACTGGTTTATGATCAAAGCAGATCGATACTGGTTCCCGTCCCCGGAATCAAAATACAACGACGGCCTGAAAGAGCTGGAGATTTACAAGGAAAAGCTGGAAAAAGGCAAAGCTAATTTTTACACTCGAACCGACAATTTAATCCCCTTGCTGATGGCTTACGAAGACTTGCTGGGAAGCTGCGACGAAAATCTGGTCAAATATAAGGAAGACGACGGCACGCCGGTCAGTTATTTTAAGTCCGACGACTACTTTTTTTATGCCATGGGCGTGGCCAGCGCCATGTACACCATCCTGGAAGCCATCCTGGAAGACTTTCATGCCGTCGTGGAGTCGCGGCGAGGTTTGGAAGTCCTGCATCGTGCCATAGAATCCTGTCACCATGCCATTGAAATCAAACCCTGGGTCATTACCAACTCCAGCTTGAGCGGTATTCTGGCCAACCATCGCGCCAACATGGCGGCACGAATCAGCCACGCACGCTTTTACATAGGAGTGCTAATCAAGACTCTATCTACTTAAGGCGGGCAAGCGGGTTGCCCAGGCTTCGCCTGACCTCTGCCCTCCGACCCCTGCCCTAAACTTGATCGGCCAGCATGGATGTAATACTGTCGAGAAACAGCATACCTTTGCGTGTCAGTGCGCAGCGGTTTTGAGCGATTCCGATCAACCCCCTTTCCTCAAGACCTCTCAACGTCTCTATAAACCTTTGATGAAAATTCACCCCAAATTTCTCTTCAAACGCGTCAATGTTAATCCCTGCTGTCTGCCTGAGCCCCAGGTAGATCGCTTCCATCATGAGCTGGGCTAGGCTTAACATCTCTCTTTGCGACGGCGGGAGCCTGCCCGCCGCCAGCTCGTTAATGTAATCTTGCACATCGGGCTAATTCCAGGAACGCTCAGGTTCCTTGAACGAGTGGGATGCAGGGCCTAATCCCAGGTACGGTGCAAACAGCCAGTATTTGCGGTTGTGCCGCGAACGGTTCTGCTCAAAACCGGGTTTTGCGGTACTGTCGGAATCGATGCGCGCAAAGTTGGACACTTCATACTGAGCGTAACCCCGGGCAGCTAAATATTCTATGGTGGACATAAACAGATTGCTAATTTTATCATCATTCAGCGGGTGAAACCGCCCCTTCTGCCGGCTTGCGTCCAACGGCGTTCCCGGCTCGCAAGTGAGCATATAGCAGGAGAGGTGCTCCGGCTCAAACCTTAAAGCCCGCTCAAGGTCGGTTATCCAGGCTTTTTTTGTCTGCCCCGGTATGCCGTAAATAAGATCAAAGCCGATGTTTTCAAACCCGGCTTCTCTGGCCCACTGCCCGGAAAAACCGGCGTCGCTACGGGAATGGAGCCGGCCCAAAAAATTCAAGTTCTCAGGATTAAACGATTGTATGCCGATGTTGATGCGGTTGACGCCGGTCCGCCGCAAGCTCTTGAGCTTTTCCGGTGTTATCGTCTCAGGGTTGACTTCTATCGTTATTTCAGCATCTTTGAGAATGTTAAATGATCGGTGAGCCGCTTCAATAATCCGGCCGATATTATCGGCATCAAAGACCGAGGGCGTCCCGCCCCCTATATACAAGGAATCAAACGTTGATGGGAAACCCGACTTCAGGTTCATTTCAATCATCAAGGCATCCAGGAAGGCCTGATGAAGGGATGGATCGGTTATGGAATAAAAATCACAATAAGAACACTTTTGGAGGCAAAAAGGGATGTGTACATACAATCCGGCGGGTTGCTGGATGGATCCGGTCAGCTTGTATACTCCTCTGCCAGCTTGAACCCCAGATCCAGGGCTCTTGAGTTCATTTCCAGAAAACCGGAAGGAATCCGCGTCTCTAAAACCTTCATGATTGATTCGGGTTTCACAAGATCTGCCAGCATGGTGACCGCCCCCAGCATGCAGATGTTGAACACGATCGGCTTGCCGATCTTATCCATCACCGTCCGGTACATGGGCAGTTCTTTATGCCGGGCATCGACTTTTTTTTCAATTTTCACAAAACGGGAATCGGTAATCAGCAAACCGCCGGGCCGTATGATGGGATAAAATTTATCATAAGCCTGCTGGGTGAGACAGATCAGTACATTGGGCTGAATCACCTTGGGGTAATTGATTTGAGTGTATGAAATGATGACATCAGAACGCGTTGCCCCGCCTCTGGCTTCGGGACCGTAATACTGAGATTGAACGGCAGTCATGTTTTCATGAAGTACGGCCGCTTCGGCCAGGATAATCGAGGCGGTGATAACGCCCTGGCCTCCGGAGCCTGAAAATACGATCCGGCATCTTTCCATAATTAATTCCCTTTCATGGCCTTTTCGATAATTTTATCGTATTCGCGACAATATTCCGGCATCTCTTTCTGCACAAAGATGCCCCTTTCAATCAGGTCGGGGTTTTCCTTTTTGGCCTTGGATCCGATCGGCGTGGTATCATTTTTGTACTGCTCCATCATATCAACGGCGCTTCCGACCCGGTTTTTTCTGCCAAAATAGGTGGGGCACTGGGACAATACTTCAACCACGGAAAATCCCTCGTGCAGAATGGCGTCTCTTAATATTTTTGAAAGCTGCTTAACATGATAACTCGTGCTGCGGGCCACAAACGTCGCCCCGGCGGCTATGGCCAGTTCCACCGTGTCAAAAGCGTGATCAATGTTGGAATACGGCGCTGTAGTGGCCATGGTTCCATAACCGGACAAAGGCGAAAACTGCCCCCCTGTCATGCCGTAGATGCGATTATTCATAACAATGGCGGTGATATCAATATTACGCCGGGCGGCATGGATGAAATGATTGCCGCCAATGGCCAGGGCATCGCCATCGCCCATGGGAACGATCAGATTCAGTTCCGGCCGGCTCAGCTTGACGCCGGTGGCAAACGCCAGGGCCCGGCCGTGAATGGTATGGAGGGTGTGGAAATCGACATACCCGGAGATCCGGGATGAACACCCGATCCCCGAGACCATCACAATTTCATTCCTGCTCATTCCCAGAGATTCTATGGCCCTGAGAAGACTGTTCATCACAGTCCCATGACCGCAGCCCGGGCACCAGATATGCGGGAAAAATCTTTCGCGGATATAGTCTTTGATTGCCATAGATTACACTCCCTTCCCTTGCACCAGCCGCATAATGTTTCTAATGTCCCTGGGAGTTATAAAAACACCGTCGATGCGATTGGCCAGGAACACCTTCCGAGGCTGATCCACAACCCTTCTTACCTCCTGGAGCATTTGGCCCATATTCATCTCCACAACGATCACATACTTGGCATGTTCGCATGTTCGACGAACAAGTTGATCCGGAAAGGGCCACAAGGTCTGGAGTTCCAGCAGTCCGATGCGTTCCCCTCTTGGCCTTAACAGTTCCACCACATGCAGGGCCGAGCGGGCCGAAGATCCGTAAGAAATCAGAACAGACTCGGCATCATCCAGGTAATAGGACTTGAAATTTGTGATTTGATTGACATTATTATTAATCTTATCCACCAGGTGGCGAAGCAGATCGTGGACCACCTGCGGGTTGTCCGATGGGAAGCCCCACATATCGTGGAACAGACCGGTGACATTGTAGCGATGCACACCGCCGAAATCAGACATGGGCAGACGGCCGTCTTCCCGCGGCAGATAAGGGTGATAGTCCACTCCCTCATTAACGGCCGTCCTCAGTCTTTGCACCAGGGGTATTTCGCCTTCTTCCGGCACCACCAGCCGCTCCCGCATGTGGCCGATCACTTCATCTAAAAGCAGGATCACCGGTGTCCGGTAGGTTTCGGCAATATTGAAACCTTCCACGGTCATGGCAAAGACATCCTGATGGTTGGAAGCCGTCAGCGTGACAATGGCGTGATCGCCATGAGTTCCCCAGCGGGCCTGATTCACATCCCCCTGGCTGACGTGGGTCGGAATACCGGTTGAAGGACCACCGCGCTGTACATTGACAATGACGCAAGGAATTTCCGCCATAATCGCATAGCCCAGCGCTTCCTGCATCAGGGAAAATCCCGGGCCGCTGGTGGCGGTCATAACTTTGTGGCCGGTAAGAGAGGCCCCGATAATGGCACTCATGGAGGCGATTTCATCTTCCATCTGAATAAATCGGCAGCCTTTTTGGGGCAACCGGTACGACATTAACTCGGCAATTTCAGTGGAAGGTGTGATGGGATATCCTGCAAAAAATTCGAGTCCGGCATACAGCGCCCCTTCTACACAAGCTTCGTTACCCTGAATAAATTTTATATTTTCCTTCATTCTGAGCCCTGTTCTGTTTCGATTTCTATGGCCAAGTCGGGACATCTGAGTTCGCACAGTTCGCAACAGATGCAGTCTTCGCTGCGCGCTGCAAACACCTTGTCCTGGTCATCAAGCTCCAGAACCTGCTTGGGACAAAAATGGACGCATATACCGCATCCTTTGCACCATTCCCGGGTGATAACATGCTCCTTCAGCTTTAGTTTTCCCATTTTTCTCCTCTCAGCAGTTGGTAACAACCATATATAATTGAATATTGCCTTTAGATAAGAATGTCAAGGAGATAGATTAGATGAATCTCTTCATCAGCTCATCGATAACGTCATCAACGTTATCCGGTGTTATGCCTAGCTGCCGGCAAAATTTTTCTGCCTTCGCCAGTCTTTTAGGGCTTTCCATATCGCTTAAATGTGAAAAAATCCCGAGCCGCCGCCCTACCTGATAAAGGCTCTGGCGCCGGGGCTCCATGGCCAGAAAGGAGCGCATGATCTCCATCATTCGCGCTTTGTCCTCGGGAAAAGTACCTTCAAGATTTTCAAACAGATTCAAGATGTGATCACTTTTAAGAACGCTGGTGATCCCGTCTAACTGTTCGATCATCAGCAAGATCTCTTTGGCCATCATAACATCGGTACATTTCTCAAACCCGCCCGACTGCCAGTCATCAAAAAGCTTTACACCGTTGGGAATTGCCAGCGTTCGCAGTCTGATAAAATCCGGATTAATCCGGTTGATGGCATCGGCGGTCTCTGTAGCATGGATCTTGGAATACTTCCTCCCGCCCAGTCCCGGCATGACATATTCCGACAGTTCCATACCGGCGGCTTTTACCTTGAGACCTGCCTTGATATGGATTGCCTTGGTGACACCTTTTTGGGACATCTTAAGAACCAGGTCGGAACCGGATTCCAGACCGATATGAATTCGATTTAAGCCTGCTTCCCTGAAAATCTGCAAGTCGTCATTCTTTATGCGGGCAATTGTATGAGACCGTGCATATGATGTGATCCGCTCCACCCATGGGAAGCGCTTGCCAAGATGAATCAGAATTTCCTGCAGGTCCAAAGGTTTGATGATGAGACTATTGGCGTCCTGAATAAAAACCGAACGCATACCACCGGCAAACCAGTTCAATGCCGCCTGCAAAGCCTGAGACTCCCGGGACTCAACCTTTGCGGCGCGATCCCGAATGGCGGCCGGATCAACACGGCCGGATTCGTCGGCCATCTGCCGGATTATATTAACGTATTTATGAACGACATCAATATCCTTTTTTACATGATCCACAGGCCGGATGGAAAAGCGGGTATCCTTGTAGATCGGACAAAACGTACAGTGATTCCAGGGACAGTTTCGGGTTACCCTTATTAGCAGGCTGTAAGCCTCGCTGGGCGGTCGTATGGGTCCCTGTTCGAACCCTTGATACGTCTCTTCGGTTTTTTTCGGTCGACTCATAGTAATTAGTGATCCTTAAACAGAGACTAGTTAACAATTATAAAATTTTAGATTTCGGATTGAAAAACCCTAACCTGCAACTCTTAACTCGAAACCCGCAACCCGCTTGCCCGGCGTAGCCTTCAGGCGAAGCCCGGGTAACCCGCAACGAGCAGCCAAATGATATACATGCCCGCAGGAAAAGCAAGGCTTGCTCTTAATTTGTCCGTCAACTTGCATGTTTCAATAAAATCGTGTTACGATTTTATAATTTATAACAAATAATCCTTGCCTTGGACTTTCCCCTCAATTACGGTAGGATTAACTGTTCGTCACCTTTTTAATCCAATGGTCCGTAAGAAGGAACCTCTTCGACTTTGCGAAAAACAGGCGCCATTATAACAATATTTCTGTTCTTAATTATAACTGTTTTATCCTGTCTTTATCTGGATCTTCAAATCTATGCCGGTCAACCTGCTGCTATCGAAACATCGGAAAAGGTGGTTATGGTACTCCCGGGCCTGGGATTTAAGGCCTTTGCCCAGGGACTGTATAAAGACGGAATTATTGAATACCCGTCCAAATTCGAGCTGCTGGCACGCCTTAAAGGACACGATAAAAGTATAAAAGCCGGCGAGTACACGCTCTCTTCCACCATGCCGCCCAATACAATCCTGTCAATACTGGTCAGTGGCAAGGTGCGCCTCTACAAATTGACCGTACCTGAAGGTTATAATCTTAAGCAAATTGCTTCTCTTGTTTCCAAGTCAGGCTATGCAACCGATGACAATTTTTTAAAAACCGCAACCAACGCCACGCTGGTACATGCAATGAAAATTGAGGCTGAAACTTTCGAGGGTTATCTTTTTCCGGATACGTATCACTTTCCTAAAGGCAGCAGCCCGGAGATGATCATATCTACAATGGTAAAGCGTTTCTGGACCGTGTTTGAGCCTGAATGGACGAACCGCTCCAAAACCCTTAAACTCTCCGTTCACCAGGTAGTAACCCTTGCATCCTTGATCGAAAAAGAGACCGGCGCTGCCTTTGAGCGCCCCCTGATTGCATCGGTCTTCCATAATCGCCTCAAACGCCGCATGCGCCTTGAAACCGATCCTACTGTCATTTACGGCCTTAAGAATTATAACGGCAACCTTACGCGCAAACATTTATCCATGCCGACGCCCTATAACACCTATACGATTTCCGGGCTTCCTCCGGGACCGATTGCCAGCGCCGGAATCGATGCCATTAAGGCCGCCCTCTACCCGGCGGAGACCCAGTTTATATATTTCGTTTCCAAAAAAGACGGTACGCACCAGTTTTCAACCAGTTTCAAAGACCACAATCGGGCAGTACAAAAATATCAATTACGCAGATAAAATTGTTGCACAATTTTATACATCGCGGCTGTGCCGCTCAAGACTGAAAAAGAATGGAAGAACCCTGCAGCCCCGCTGAGCGGGATTTACGCTTCGCTCCATCAAGCTAGCTTGCAGGGTTCTTCGACTGTAACGAATTCTATCAATTTTTTGATTCGCTCGCTAACTCCGCAGCAAGCTGCGGTGTTAGCGCTCGCTGGGCAGTAGAATGATCGGATCTGAACAAAAAGCCAAAAGAGTGCTGACTGATATTAAGACAATCCGGGAAGCTGTACTTGCAACCGTTATCGAATCAAGGAAAAAACTGACTCCGGCGGAATTGGAAAAAAGACTTGTACAAAACCTCGGAACCCACAAAACAGCAATAAAAACAGCAATACGAAAACTGGTAGATGACCGTGAGCTCATCTACTCCTATCATTATGGCTGTTCATTTCTGGAGCAATCTTTTAACAAACCGACTCGAGTTTCCCATCGGGTTGTGATCAAACCGCCGGATATTAAATACAGGCCGGAAGCGGATGAAGTCGTCATAAACATTCAGCCGGGAGTGTCATTCGGCGGCGGCGAACATCCGACTACCAGATTGGCACTGCAGGCACTGGAACAGGTTTTGTTTGGCAGCGAATTTTACCGGGTCCAAAAGGACCTGCCGGCGCTTGATATCGGTACCGGCTCAGGCGTACTGGCGATTGCTGCCGCCAAATTTGGGATAAAGCGCGTTGTGGGAGTTGATGTAGACCCCTGTGCCAGGGCGGAAGCCCGGCAAAACGTCCAATTAAACCATCTTGAGCATCGCATCGAAATCCACGCCCAGCAAGTGGAAACAATCGATCAAAAATTTGGGCTTATTACGGCCAACCTGCGGTACCCGACGCTTAAACGGCTGTCGCCCTGCATCGCACAACTTTCAGAAATTGGAGGTGCTTTTATCGTTTCCGGCCTAAAAACGGACGAAGAATCCGATCTTGTCAGAGTGTATTCGCAAAACCGCTTAAAGTGCGTCTGGAAAGCGTATGAGAAAGACTGGGTGGGTCTGGCCTTTGAGCGTTTATCCTGAAACGTAAAAACCGCAACGAAAATAATATTGAACCGTCATAAGAATTTGTGGATTGGTTTAATTGTATTTTTTATATTGGACAGGATTAACAGGATTGATTGGATCTATTGCTTTCTCGTTTTCTCCCGCTCTGCGGGACGTGCGGCTGAAACCGAGAAATAACCATCCCGCTTTCAGCGGGAAAAGAAAGCCAAAGAGGCCGATGGTATTGTTGCCGAACGTTCATGTCGCTTCTTTGTTCTGTTTTATAGCCAAATGAACTCTCTCGAAGAGGGATATAGGTTTTTGCCTTTCAGCCGCCTGTCCCGCAGAGCGGGGGAAAGGCAAAAAAATCCTGAAAATCCTGTTAATCCTGTCTAAATATAAAAGAGACTGACAGATAATCAGCATATAAATATTTTATGCCACAGATAATGGATATGACAACATACTCAGATGAACAGCTGGCCGGACAGCGCCTCATGGTCGGCTTTGAAGGCACCGAACTCAACCGGGAACTCGAGTTTTTTATCGGTGAAATAAAAGTCGGCGGCATCATTCTATTTGCCAGAAATTTAATCGATCCCCGGCAAATCAAACATCTGTGCTTCGGGGCCCAGGAATACGCCCGCTCTAGGAAACAGCCGCCCCTGCTCATCGCCATCGACCAGGAAGGCGGCCAGGTCGCCAGACTCAAAAAACCTTTTACCCGGTTTACAGGAAATCCTGAGATGGAAAGCCGCCTGGATGCCGAACGCTTTGCTCAAACTACGGCAGCAGAATTAGCCGAGGTAGGCATCAATATGAACATGGCGCCGGTTCTGGATGTTGCCTTCGGCGGCCCCGAAAGCATCATGGCCGGCAGGTCCTTTGGAAAAGACCCGCTGTGGGTTGCAGATCTGGGAACGACGGTTATTGAGCATCTGCAGAAAAGCGGGATCATGTCGGTTGCCAAACACTTCCCGGGCATCGGACGCACAACCTTGGATTCACACCTTGACAGGCCGGACCTTGACGTCGATCTTAACACGTTAAAAGCAACAGACCTTTTGCCGTTTGAAGCTGCCATACAGTCTAAGGTAGCCGGAATAATGCTGGCTCACATACGCTACCAACAGCTTGACATTCAGTGGCCGGCAAGCCTGTCACCGCTTATCGCCGGGGATCTTCTGCGAAATCGTATGGGGTTTGACGGCCTCGTTCTGACAGACGACCTGGACATGGGCGCCATTAAAAAGCATTACGACATCAAAAGCGCCATTCACCAGATATTACTCGCTGATATCGACATGGCCCTGATTTGCCACAGCCGGCCGAATATTGAAAATGCATTTAATGAAATATTAAATTCTCAGGCAGCCTCGCCGGCGCTAAAAGCAAAAGGAGAGGAATCAGCAGAACGGATACTGAAACTGAAAAGAAAATATCTGGTGAAATGAGTTGCGGGTTGCGAGTTACGGGTTGCAAGTTGCGGGTTGCCATTTCTGTATTTAGATTTCAAAAAAAACATGGTTTCTATAATAAATTCTCGTATAGCAGGTTTGTGTGCGACGGTGATCTATCGGAGATAACACAGGTTGAAAGGCTATAATTTAGGTGAATTTTAAGCAAGTTATGCGCGATGTCCCGTATATTTTCCTTATCTATTGTTTTAGATGGTTACCGTGGCCCGACCGTAATCCGCTTGCTTGGTTCTTAGATCGCTTCGAAGAAGCTCGACCCGCCGGCGATTTGCACCAAAATCCGAATAGCCGATGAGAGACACCGAACGAATCGAAATAATTCCATTCGATTATTATCTTTCCTCGGCTGTTTCTGCTGCGTCTCCAATACCGAGCTTGCGCATAAGCGGTCCTATGGTGATTCCTTGAACAACCAGCGAGAAAAATACACAACCAAACCCTGCCACCAGCAACACCGGACGCCACGTTACCAGCACACCTTCATTGGGCAGTTGAAGCAGCAAAGCAATCGGTATCGAACCCCTCAAACCGCCCCAGAATAGAATGTGCTTCCATCTGGGCGGCCGCTTGGTACCGACCTGATTTAGCAGCCAGTAGAAACTGTAAGAAACCGCCGCACGACCTGTCAGCATCGCCGCAATAGCGACGAACACCGTCATCCACACGATATTTACCGGAACTTCGCGCAACTCCAGGCCGATCAAAATAAACAGCAGCGAATTGACCAAAAAGCCTATGGATTCAAAAAATGTTTCAACCGTCTCAGTCGTCTTGTCGCTCATTGAGAGACGCCGGCCATAATTACCGATCATCAATCCGGCCATTACCGTTGCAATTACGCCCGACAGGTGCATGACTTCCGCCAACCAGAATGATCCGTAAGCCAAAACAAGACAAATAGCATTCTCCAGTAGATGATCCTCTATATGACGCATGAGCTTAAACACGATCCAGCCGAGTATCGCCCCCAGCAGTAGTCCCCCGACGGAAACCTTTACAAATTCATATACTGCTTGGCCGAATCCAAATCCCTGGTCACTCATCAAGGCCTTCAGCAGGATCGTGAACAACACTACCCCGGTTGCGTCATTAAAGAGCGACTCTCCTTCCACTATTGTCTTTAGATCTTCGGGTGCTCCCACCTCCTTGAACAACGCCAGTACACTCACAGGGTCTGTTGGTGAGATTAAGGCACCAAAAAGCATCGCCACCATCATTGAACTGATACCACCCAACCATCCAACAACGCCTCCCACCAATAGAGTCGAAACAATCACACCCGGCACCGCCAAAAACACAATCGGCCAAAACTGCTCCAAAAGAGAGTTTAGATTCATGTGAAACGCTCCTTGGAAAAGCAACGGTGGCAAAAACACAAAAAATATTAGATCATGGCTAAATCCCGTCTCCTTAATCTCCGGACCAAGGCCCAATACACCGATCAACAGTCCGACCAGAGTCAAAAATATCGTATACGGTAAATGCGTTACCAGCTTGCTGGCAATCGCCACCACGCACGCAAGCAACAACAACCCGATATATATTCCAACCGCATGCTCAACCATTTTGATAACTCCCGCACTATTTCTTTGGTTCAAAGCCGGCAAAATAGCCAATATGATCTGACACATCTCGATGTTCTATTGGCGCCGGCTCAACATCTCTTGCGATTTCCGGCACGCCCCTTATTCCCTTGCACATGGGTCAACAGCAGGCTTAACCTCTTTATTACTCTAAACACACAGAAAGTTGTTTGTGTCAGCACGTTTGGAGATCAACTCCGCAGCCGTATGACCATGTATTGCCCAGTGCATTTTATTTTGAACGGAAGCAAAAAAAATCTGTGTGATCTCGGAATTCGGGTCATAATCCATACTGGTTGCGTAAATATCCGTGATTTTTTGATAAAAGCGGCGCTCGGAAGCCCTGATATCCCGTATTCGTTCAAGTAACTCATCAAAATAATCAATTTGACCGGGATGTTTAAGCCGTTCATCATCCATCACAAAGCCTTTGATCAAATATTCCTTAAGGCGTTTTGTCGCCCAGATCCGAAACTGAGTGCCACGATGGGAACGGACTCGATAACCAACTGATATAATTACGTCTAAATTTTAATAATCTATCAATCGTTCAACATCTCTTTTGCCTTCTTTTTGAACTATTCGGAATTTCCTAACAGTTGCCTCTTGAATCAGTTCACCTTCAGAATAAATATTTTTTATATGCTCATTGATGGTCGGAATCTTAACCTGGAAAAGTTCAGCCATCAATTTCTGGGTGAGCCAAACAGTTTCATCAATCAACTGAACATCAATGCGAGTTTGTCCGTCTTCACTTTGATATATAAGTATATTTGATTGAGTTACGGGCAGATTGTCGGTCATATGATGATTCTCCTGTCTCGGGTTTTGCTCAAAACATCTGCCATTAAGAACCCGTTTGTACCTATCTCAGTATGAATAGACTACCCCGCCCCAAGCGCACGGGGTATTGAGCCAAAATACCATTCTCATAACACGGCAAGCCGCGGGGACTTAACCCCAAAAGCCATTAAATGAATTTTGTTGCATAAGTTGAAATAAACGGGATCAAACCTTGATCAGTGATTAATATAAATTATCATACGATATCAATGTGTTGTTGAGCACATCCGCCTAATCTTCATCCGTAATTGGAGGTCGCAAATTGCGACCTCCAAGCAAACTTTCTAGTCTTTAAAATATTTTTCGCTTCTGATCATCCGTATTTATCTGCGTCCAAATTCATTTTTCACCAGGCTGCGTCGGCAGAACTCCACAGTAGTCTCCTCAAGCCCTTTGGCTTCTTGAAACTTCAGGCCCCGCTCCAAATCATGCCGTTGAGCATGGCCGCAATCAGGTTGACCGTGGCGTCCATCTCAACCGGAGGGACTTCCGGGAGCCTCAAAAAGATAAAGCCCTTCTTAGCATTCTTGCCCGCAATCTCATCGATGCGGACTTGGCGCCATTTACTCATCCCCACCCCCAACTCCGCCATCGCCCGATGCATCCGATCGGTCTTTAGTCACCTCCCACCTCCCCGCCTTTTTCCCTCCGACACGCCTCAAAATTCCTTTGGTTTGCAGCTTATCCGTGTTGTAGCGCACACCGGCTTCACTCAGGTTGAGTCTTACGGCCAACTCCTTGCGGGTGATGGTCGGGTGTTGCTTAATGATGTCGATCACCGCTTTCTCGGTGGCGAACAATTCCTTATGGATAGTCTTATGGATAGTCTTATGGATAGTGGTTGGCTCGCTTTGGACGGTCTCCTCACCCGGCTTTTCCAAAAAGGAGGGCCGATTGAAGGAGACGATGAACAGATTCCCGATTTCGCGAAAAACGACGTCCGGCGCATATTTAAGGATCAAGGGCATGCCGCGGCCCCAGGCTTCCACCATCTCGATGCGGCGAAACAGATCGGCGATCAATGGGTTGCGGCGTTGTGAAACATTGCCTTTTCGCAGGTCCTCAATGGTCAGGTTGCCGTATAATGTGCCGGGGTTGCGGATCTCCACGCGATCTTTGAATATGGCCATCTGAATGTAATCAGGGTCGTAGTAGTCGCGATGACAGAAGGCGTTGATGATGGCCTCGCGCAGGGCTTCGACGGCGATCTCCGGCACGTCCATGCGACGCAACCCCTCAAGCCGCATACCGATATGGATATTTTTGAGGATGTACTTCTGCGCTTCTTCAATCAGCTCGAGAATGTCACCGTCAAAGTCGTGCCGATCGATAATCGTCGAACTCTCGGTGGTCATAAAGACCGCACATCTCAGTTGGATGGGCTTTATGCCGAAAAAGAGCCTTGCCGGATTGAGCAATTTTCCATCTTTGATCAACTCAAGCTTGGACAGTGCATTTTCCGGCGTATCCCAGGAAAGTTTTGCGCGCTCGACGAAGCGCTTAATTTTGGCTCGGTCCAGTTCGGCCAGGCTCTTTTTCAACTCAACGGTTTCGCTTTCCTTAAGCGGCTGCTTACTCATGATAGTCCCCAACCATACGTCTATAGCTCATAGCCCAGCCCCGCCAGGTTCTTACGGATTTCCACCTCCAAGTGACTTCCGGGATATCCATTAATATATAAACAACTTTCTATTAGAGGGTGCAAAGAAATCATTTACCCTTCTCGGCACCATCCTGTCGCTGATAATGCAAAATAAATGGGGATAAACTTAACCCGTTGAGTGGGCAGTTCCTGGCAATCGATTTCAATTTTAAAAGCAGCAGATTAGGCCGAGATTAGCAAGACTTGATGTCCCTTTGAAGCGCATAATCTAATTTTTTTGAATAAAATTTTGAGATAAAAGATCGAATGTCAGTTTTTATATATTTTCTGATTTCTAACAAATGCCCTCCGACCTCCGACCTCTGATTCCCTACTCCATTCTTGCCCGTGAGAAAACATCATCTGCAAGGCCCGACACCTTGCCGGCAACCAAATAGTGATAGCCGATAGCAGCAATCATGGCGGCATTATCTTGGCAAAGCTCGACTGAAGGTATATGAACCGTCAGATCCTCAAGAGCGGCATCCTGCCTGACCTTTTCCCTAAGACGGCTGTTGGCGGCCACACCTCCCACCAGGGCAATATGATCGCACCTTTTGGTCTTGGCTGCATGGATTACCTTATAGGAGAGGACATCAACCACTGCTTCCTGGAATCCGGCTACAATATCAGGAATCTGCCTGGTAAAGTCATCCTTATGGATCTGAATATGGCGTTTTACCGCTGTTTTCAGACCACTGAAACTAAAATCAGAAACCGATTTATCCAAAAAAGGCCTCGGGAAAACGATTCTGCCCGGATCTCCTGCTTTGGCCATGCGATCAATCACAGCCCCACCCGGATATCCGAGTTCGAGCATCTTGGCGACCTATCAAAGGCTTCTCCGGCAGCATCGTCCCGGGTCTGCCCCAACAATTCCATGGCCGTGTGGGAAGTGACATGATAAATGCTGGTATGACCGCCGGATACCAGGAGTGCTACAAATGGAAACGGCGGCGGGTCAGGTTCCAGAAAAACGGAATTGATATGACCCTCCAGATGATTGATACCCACCCACGGCAGGTCCCGCATATAAGCAAATGCTTTGGCAAAACAGAAACCGACCAGCAGTGCTCCCACCAACCCCGGGCCGCGGGTCACGGCTACGGCGTCCAGCTGCTTGGCGTCAACGCCGGATGCTCTGATGGCCTCGTCAACCACCGGAACAATCGCTTCAATATGTTTGCGGGAAGCAAGTTCAGGCACCACGCCGCCATAGGGATGATGTACTGCATGCTGGGATGATACTATCGAAGATAATATGGTTTTGCCGTCAGCGACCACTGCGGCGGCGGTTTCATCACAGGAGGTTTCAATACCGAGAATGATCATATCAGTCCCTTAGTTGTAAAATTTGTTTATTGTGTGGCAAAACTTTTTCGTATCCATTCATGGAGTAATTGAGCTAGTGGAAATTCCAAATAACAAATCCCAAAAAAACAAACAAATTACAATTCAGCCGTCGTAGCCAAAAGGCTACTATGGCGAAGTCGGCTGACCGAAATCCAAAACTCCAAATCTTATAACCGTGAAGAAGGCCAAACGAATTGAATAAAATATATTCAATCAATACTCGAAAAAATAAAATAGTTTAGTTCTTTAGTATTTGGGATTTGGTGCTTGTAGTTTGGAATTTTATTTGAAACTTGGTGCTTGTGATTTGTTATTTCTCTCCGAGGCGTAGGCTCTACGAGCCGGAGGCCGGTTTATTCGGGTTAGGAATGGGAACCGGCTATATCCATTGGATCCTGTTCCCGCCAGCTTCCTTGCGTTCCATGATTTCACCGATAACAAAGGCTTGGTCGCCCATAGCGGTCAGACGTTCCAAAACTTCTTCGGCGGCTTCTTCCGGAACAACTGCAATCATACCGATGCCGTTGTTAAAGGTACGCATCATCTCCTGGTCGGAGATGTTGCCGGCCTGTTGAAGGTAAGAAAATATCGGCGGAACTTCCCAGCTTTGCTTACGCAGCATAATATTGCACCCATCGGGTATGATGCGCAGAATGTTTTCCACAATGCCGCCGCCCGTAATATGAGCAAGTCCCCAAATAGGCAGATCCATCATAATACTGCGAACAGTCTGTGCATATATCT
This sequence comes from Desulfobacterales bacterium, assembly GCA_032127815.1. GTDB lineage: Bacteria > Desulfobacterota > Desulfobacteria > Desulfobacterales > UBA11574 > Desulfatibia_A. Next base: position 2,014 of record JAQBHK010000424.1, on the reverse strand, counting down.
TTGTGGGTGTTAACAGTTCTTCGCCGATTGTTTTGCCCAGTTCCGGTATAAATGCATCGATCTTTAGCTTAAGGATTTCAAAACAAACTTTGCGTACCAGAGAATACCCGTTGCTGTGAAGCCCGCTTGATGAAATTCCTATCAGTCGATTGCCGACACGAATCTCCGAACCGTCGATAATTTTACTATTATCAACGATGCCGACAACAAAGCCTGCCAGATCGTATTCATTTTTCTTGTAAAAACCCGGCATTTCAGCTGTCTCGCCACCGATCAACGCACATTTGGCCTGCCGGCATCCTGCTCCGATGCCTGTGATGACATCCGTAGCGATTTTGGTGTCCAGTCTCCCAATTGAAAGGTAATCAAGGAAGAAAAGCGGTTCGGCACCCTGAACAACAATGTCGTTGACGCACATGGCAACGAGATCAATGCCCACGGTATCGTGCTTATCCATCATGAAGGCGATTTTAAGCTTGGTGCCGACACCATCGGTTGAACTGACGAGTACCGGATTGTCAAAATGTTCGACGTTAAGTGCAAACAGACCTCCAAAACCGCCGATCTCACCCATAACACCGGATCTGCGGGTTTGTTGGGCAATTTTTTTAATGATATTTACCAGCCGGTTGGCTTTATCAATATCCACACCGGCATCAGCATAAGTAAGAGAATCAGTCATCATGGTCTCCTGAAAAACCCACGGATCTATTCTTTTTCAGAAAAAACTAATCCGAATTAACCTAAAAGTCAAAATAAATTTTTGACATAAACTCTCTAGTATTGTAGATAATAGCAAAGCATTGCTGTTTTTGTCAAACTTACAAAAACTTAACATTTAAAGCGTTGCGTCAAAAATTAATGTATTATTTTTTGCGCAACCGTAAGGTTTGTGAGGTTTCTTATGAGAACTTTTGCCCGGCTTGATCGTCTTCCACCCTATGTTTTTGCGACTGTCAATGCGATAAAAATGAATGCCAGACGCGCTGGAGTAGATATTATCGACCTTGGAATGGGAAATCCCGACCTTGGTACGCCCCAGCACATCGTCGACAAACTCATAGACGCAGCCCAAAAACCACAGAATCACCGGTATTCAGCTTCCATGGGCATTACCAAGCTGAGAATGGCCATCGCGGACTGGTACAAACGCAGGTTTGACGTGGATATTGATCCGGAAAACGAGGCCATCGTCACCATCGGAGCCAAAGAAGGCATCTCTCATCTGATCCTGGTAACAATCAGGCCGGGAGACGTGGTCTTTACCCCCAACCCGACCTACCCTATCCATCCTTTTTCAGCAATTATTGCAGGCGGAGATGTAAGGGGCATACCGGTGGGACCGGGGCTTAATTTTTTCGATAATCTCATTAATGCTACCAAGCAGACGTGGCCAAGACCCAAGGTCTTAATCATCAGTTATCCCCATAACCCCACTACGGAAGTTGTTAATATCGACTTTTTTGAAAAAATTGTCGATTACGCCAAGGAACATGACATTATGATCATCCATGATTTTGCTTATGCAGATCTAGCCTTCGACGGTCATAAACCACCCAGCTTTCTCCAGGTAAAAGGCGCCAAGGATGTGGGCGTTGAATTTTTTTCGGTTTCCAAGAGTTACAACATGCCCGGCTGGCGGGTTGGATTCTGTGTGGGGAATCCTGAAATCGTGGGGGCGCTGCGCCGTATAAAAAGTTATCTGGATTACGGTATTTTCCAGCCGATCCAAATTGCAGCGATTATCGCCCTCAACGGACCGCAGGACTGCGTAAAAGAGATCTGTGAAACCTACAAGGAGCGCAGAGATGCTCTCGTAAGCGGCCTCGGCCGGGTGGGATGGGAGATTGAAAGCCCCAAAGGCACCATGTTCGTATGGGCCAAAATCCCTGACAAATACATTGAGATGGGATCGGTGGAATTTTCCAAACTTCTTATTAATGAAGCTCAGGTAGCGGTTGCACCCGGTCTCGGATTCGGCGAATATGGTGATGACTACGTCAGGTTCGCCCTG
>JAQBHK010000423.1:0-28122 GCA_032127815.1 Desulfobacterales bacterium | reverse complement strand
CCCCCGGCGGATGAGGACGTACCGGATTCGATTTGAGAACAGCCTTCTTGGCTGATTCATCCAAATAGCCGTTTCCGGACCTTTTATCAAACCAGATATCCCTGATCTCACCGTTGGGCATAATTTTAAAAGCCAGTTTAACTTCAAGATCGACTTGTCCACCGGCCAACTGCTCAACAAATGCCCAGTTTCTCTGAACTTGATAGGCGACTTCAATCCGGTAAATATCCAGAATCTCCAATACCCGCTTAGCGCCTGTTTCCGCTGCACCCGGAATGGCAGGACTCTTTAAGTCTTTGTACTTTTGCTGTTCAGCTTCCTCTGTCCTTCCGACTTTATCCTTCAGACGATCAAGGGCTTGAGTAATCTGATCGGGTCTTGTTTCTTCAACTTTCTTTTCAATCTCGGTTATGGCACGCTTAACCATCTGTGAAGACTTGAAGGTCTCTTTTTTGAGAGACTTTTTGATTTTTGGCTCCATAGAAACAGCTTTTGACGGCTCCTGATAAGCTTCTGAAGCGTTTTCAGGCATAATTTTGGAAGCCTGTAACTTTTTTTGGGTTTCAATCGGCAATTGCCGGACCGGCGCCGGTGACTTTTCCTGGGCGGGCAATGTAACCATGCTGACATTTATCACCGAAAGCGTAGGCATTCTCTTCATCTTAAAGTTGGGGGCAAAGATAAAAATCCCGAAAAAAACGACATGGCATATACTTGAAAGTGCAAAAAACAGCAAGAATGTACGGGAATTATTCCCGATTCCTTGATGCCAATATACTTGAGAGTGCATTTTTAATTCTTGCCCTTATCCTCGTGGCTGACCGGCTCGGTTACCATGCCCAGTTTTTCAACTCCAGCCCCTTTTATCTCGGACATAACACGGACCACAACACCATATGAAATATCTTTATCCGCCCGCAGAAAAACTTCCCGATCCTCACGGCTTTCAAAAATTTTCCTCAATTTCTCCTTAAGAAAATCAAGCTCAACCTGATAGTCGTTGATATATACCTGGTTCTGCTGATTGATTGTGATGATCAGATGCTCTTTCTGGGGAATAAGCTGCTCAGAATTTGTTTCCGGCAAAACAACGTCTACCCCCTGCATCATCATTGGCGCCGTAACCATAAAAATAATCAACAGCACCAGCATGACATCTACAAACGGTGTTACGTTGATATCGGACATCAGGCGGTCACTGCTGCTCTCAAGCGCCATTAATCACCACCCTTTCCATTTAAGATGTCTCGTTCAATAATATTTAAAAAATCGGCTGAAAAATTTTGCAATTCAGCCTCGAACGTCCTTATTTTATGCATAAAATGATTAAAAGCGATCACCGCCGGTATTGCGGCTGCCAACCCGGCGGCAGTTGCAATAAGCGCTTCGGAAATGCCGGGAGCCACCACGGCAAGGCTGGCGGAACCTTTAAGCCCGATACCATGAAAAGAATTCATAATACCCCATACGGTCCCGAATAAACCGATAAAAGGTGCTGTATTGCCGGTTGTTGCCAGGAAAGGAACCATCTGGGTCATCTTGGTTGTTTCCTCATTTGTTGCCCGGCGCAAGGCTCGTTTTACATTCTCGGTCCCGGCAAAGCTTGCACTTAAAGAGGGATTTTCCGCTGCGGATGATTGCGGCGGTTGCGATGTGGCCAAAGCGTTGGATGAACTTAATTTTTTAAGTTCTGTATATCCAACTCGAAAAATCCTGGCAATGGGACTCCCTCGAAGCTGCTTGGCTTTCGCAAAAGCATCGGAGAGATCCCTGCTTTTCCAGAAAAAATCCGTAAAAATTGCTGATTCTGTATATGCCCGTTTTATATACTGATATTTCATGATCATAATCGTCCATGACGTGATGGAAAAAAAGAGCAGCAGTATCAGTACAAACTGAACCATCAACCCGGCGTTCATAACAATGTTGATTAAATCCATGTCTACAGGAAACATAATAACTCCAGTTTAAGTGCAATGCATTAATTATTTTTTTTATAACACCTGCGAGCCTAAAACATACTTCAATAACAGGTAGTTTTAAAGATGAAAGCGTATATGAACCCGGAAAGAGTGTCAAGGAATTTGGTTGCTCTTGACATTGCTTGTAATTATTGTTTTGTTCTATACTCAGCCTGTCAAAAAGCATAAAAACAGATTCGAAAATATCGAGCCGGGATGGCAGGCGCAAAGGAAAAATGTATGCGAAACATCGCCAACCTTCTGTTTAAAGCCAAAATTTTAAAGGATATCCCCAGATCGGGCTACCATTTTCTGGGCGTGGGAAAGGAATCTGTAGCTGAACATTCATTTGGCACTGCCTTTATTGCTTATGTCATTTCTCAAATAGAACCTGATGTCGATGCCTTGAGGCTGATAAGTATGTGCCTGGTGCATGATCTTACCGAGGCCAAAATCGGTGACCTGAACTATGTCCAAAAAAAATACGTAACCGCCGACGAAAACAAAGCCGTGGCGGATATAACCGCTAATCTCCCGTTTGGGTCTGACCTTGCCGATCTTATCCGGGAATTTAATGAAGGCCTGACCCTGGAAGCCAGGCTGGCGCGGGATGCGGATCAACTCGCTTTTATTTTAGAACTAAAAACTTTGGCGGACATCGGCTACAATCCGCCAAACAAGTGGCTCCCTTTTGCTTTGAAGCGTCTGCAAACAAAAACCGGTAAAGCTTTGGCGCAAAATATCATGGAAACAAGCTGGGATGCCTGGTGGCTCGAAAATCACGTAGATAGTTAAAAGTTAAATGTGAAATTTTGGAGGAAACGATGAATTGGCTGATAAACACCTTGGGAGCTTCCATCGGGAAAAAGCTGATGATGGCCATAACCGGCCTCTGTTTCTGCTGCTTTTTGATTATTCACCTTGCCGGCAATCTAATGCTATACGGCGGGAAAGATCTTTTTAACGCTTACGCCGAGCACCTGCATTCATTAGGGCCGCTTGTCACTATATCGGAATGGATCCTTTTGACCCTGGCGACCATCCATGTATTGACCGGTGCAACACTCTTTTATCAAAATTATAGATCCAGGCCGACCGGATATGCCGTCAACAGAAGAGCCGGTGGCCGCAGCCTGGGTTCGGCAACCATGCCGTATACCGGTCTTGTTCTGTTTGCATTTATCATTTTTCACCTGGTCAATTTTCATTTTCCGGATAAAACCAACACGACCATCTATCAAATTGTCGCCGGCGCATTCTCAGATCCGGTCTATGTTTTCATATATATTGCCGCCATGATCGTTGCGGCAATTCATGTCAGCCATGGATTCTGGAGCGCTTTTCAGACCGTCGGGGCCAATCACCCCAAATACATGCCCATTATCGCGGCAGCTGGTATTATTTTCAGCTTGATTGTCGGGATCGGCTTTGGGTTTATTCCCATATATTTTACGTTTATTTTGTAAAATTGCAGTTTCAAATCTGTTGCGGAAGGAAAAATTATGACGCTGAATGCCAACATTCCCGGAGGGCCGCTGGCTGAAAAGTGGGATCGACACCGTTTCGAACTTAAACTTGTTAATCCGGCCAATAAAAAAAAGTTTAACATCATCGTCGTCGGTACAGGGCTTGCGGGCGGCAGTGCCTCTGCATCGCTTGCCGAACTGGGCTACCGGGTCAAAACTTTTTGCATTCAGGACAGCCCACGGCGTGCTCACAGTATTGCCGCCCAGGGAGGAATTAACGCCGCTAAAAATTATACCAATGAAGGCGACAGCATCCAGCGCCTTTTTTACGACACCATCAAAGGCGGTGATTTCAGGGCCAGGGAGGCCAATGTCTATCGCCTGGCCCAGATAAGCAACAATATTATCGATCAATGCGTTGCTCAGGGGGTCCCCTTTGCCCGTGATTACGGAGGGCTGCTTGCCAACCGCAGTTTTGGCGGATCCCAGGTCTCTCGGACATTCTACGCCCGGGGACAGACCGGACAACAACTTCTGCTGGGTGTTTACAGCGCTTTATCACGACAGATAGCTGCCGGAAACGTCAAAATGTTTGCCCGCCGTGAAATGCTGGATCTTGTTGTTATCAATGGCCGGGCCAGGGGAATTGTCGTCCGCAATCTGATTACCGGCCAAATCGAACATTTTGCTGCCGATGCCGTGGTGCTGGCCACCGGCGGCTATGCCAATGTGTTTTCTCTGTCCACGAATGCCATGGCATCCAACGTTAGCTCTATCTATCAGGCATACAAACGCGGTGCTTTTTTCGCCAATCCCTGTTTCACCCAAATTCATCCAACCTGTATTCCCGTGCACGGGACCTATCAATCCAAACTGACATTGATGAGTGAAAGCTTAAGAAATGACGGCCGGGTCTGGGTACCGAAAACTGCCGGAGACAAACGCCCGCCCGGCCGGATTCCCGAGTCTGAAAGAGATTATTACCTGGAAAATAAATATCCGACTTTCGGCAACCTGGTCCCGCGGGATGTGGCTTCGCGCAATGCCAAGGCCCAGTGTGACCTGGGAAAAGGGGTGGGTGAAACCGGCCTGGCGGTTTATTTAGACTTTGAAGATGCCATCAAAAAGGATGGAGAAGCCGTTATTGCCCAAAAATACGGCAATCTTTTTCAGATGTATGCCAAAATCACCGCCTCCAACCCTTATAAAGAACCGATGATGATCTACCCGGCGGTTCATTACGCCATGGGGGGGCTGTGGGTCGACTATAATCTTATGAGCACCATTCCGGGACTCTTTGTCCTTGGTGAAGCCAACTTCTCAGACCACGGTGCCAACCGTCTGGGTGCCAGCGCCCTGATGCAGGGACTGGCAGACGGCTATTTCATCATCCCATACACCATTGGCGGCTACCTTGCCGGCACGGCCCTTTCGGACGTAACAACCGATCATGCGGCCTTCGAATCCGCATCCACGGAATTTAAAGACCGCATCGCCAGGCTGCTGGCCGTAAACGGCAAGCGAACCGTTGATGATTTCCATAGACAGCTTGGCCACATTCTCTGGGAATACTGCGGTATGTCAAGAAACGAAGCGGGGCTGTTGAAAGCACAAAAACTTATCCAGGAGCTGCGCGCAGAATTCTGGCAAAACGTTATTGTCCCGGGTTCTGATAAAGATTTTAATCAGAGCCTTGAACGCGCCGGACGGGTGGCCGATTTTCTTGAGTTTGCCGAGTTGATGGTCATCGACGCTCACGGCCGCAAGGAATCCTGCGGCTGTCACTTGAACGAAGCCTATCAAACCGAGGACAATGAGGCCTTGCGTGATGATAAAAATTACAGTTACGTTGCTGCCTGGGAGTTTGCAGGAGAGGACAAAGCACCGCAGCTTAACAAGGAACCGCTTACCTTTGAGAACGTCGCATTAACCCAAAGGAGTTACAAGTGACAAAAACCATTAACATTACGCTGAAAGTCTGGCGCCAAAAAAGTTCCGACGTCAAGGGTGGTTTTGAAACCTATCATGCCACAAATATTTCCACCGACATGTCCTTTTTAGAGATGCTCGATGTTGTCAACGAACAGTTGACCCTTAACGGCAAAGATCCGATTGCTTTTGATCATGACTGCCGGGAAGGCATCTGCGGGATGTGCGGAACCGTTGTGAACGGTCGGGCCCACGGTTCTGAAAAAGGAACAACCCTGTGTCAGCTTCATATGCGGCATTTTTCGGACCAGGATACCATTGTCGTCGAACCCTGGCGGTCAAGAGCGTTCAAGCTCATTAAAGATCTGGTAGTTGATCGCAGTGCCTTTGACAAAATCATTCAGGCCGGCGGATATGTTACCGTCAATACCGGTGCGGCACCGGAAGCCAATACCATCCCCGTGCCCCAGGAAATAGCTGAAAAAGCAATGGATGCCGCAGCCTGTATCGGCTGCGGAGCATGTGTTGCCTCCTGCCCTAACGCTGCGGCCATGCTTTTCGTTGGCGCCAAAATATCTCAACTTGCTCTGCTCCCCCAGGGGAAACCTGAAGCAGCCCAACGTGCATGGTCCATGGTCAGGACCATGGATGCACTCAACTTTGGAAACTGCACCAACGAAAGAGAATGCGAAGCAGAATGTCCCAAGGAGATATCAATTACCAATATCGCCCGCATGAACCGCGAATTTATCAAGGCGGGTCTGATCTCAGCCATTAAATAGTTTCCATCCATAAATGGTTATTTTTCCGATGAGCGGCGTTCTCCGCGGGTTTGCGCCTGCGGCTTGTAAAGAGGCCGCCCTCGACGTACATAAAGTACGCCTCGGGCGAAAACCCTTGTGCGGCCTTGCTCATCAAAAAAATCCCTCATTTATGCACTGGAAACTACTTAGTGCTAAAGTTGATTTATGGATGGGCGCCAGTTGATTTCGTAAAAAGTCACGGATTCAGCTATAGATGGCTAAGTAAAAAGGTTCATATACAAGGCGCAGTATTTTTTCAGGAACGAGGCTATACATGTAGTATGCCGAGTGTCTGAAAAAATAATACAACGCAGTAGATGGGACTTTTTACGACGCCATCAAAATTTTGTTTCAGAAGAGAGGTAGCTATGGAAACAAAGAATCAAAAACCTCACATCAACGTCGATTTCTTTGAAGGCCTTACCGGTGATATTTTAAAATCAACCGACAAGGCCGTAGCAGCGATCGGCGAGCGCATCAAAGCTATAAGAGAAGAAAAAGGTCTGTCACTGGAAGACCTTTCAAAGATGACGGGGTTTGCCGTTGAACTGCTGTCGAACATCGAAGCCGGCAAAGTTCAGCCGCAATTAGGAACGATTATCAAGCTGTCAAAAGCCCTTGACAGTGCCTTCAGTCGACTGGTTTCCGGTGTCGGCGATAAGCTCTATTCCATAACCCGAAAAAATGAGCAGAAAATCGTCTCCAGGTCCACTTCCCAGAAAGGCAAAAAGCAAGTCTACATTTACAAAAGCCTTGCTCCGGAAGTCAAAGGGCGCCATATGGAAACCTTGATCGTACAGCTTGAAGAAAATCCTGACCAGGAGATGTCCGTGCATGCCGGTGAAGAGTTTATTTATGTTCTGGATGGTACGGCCGTTCTGAAAATCGGCCATGACTGTTATGATCTTGCATCCGGTGACAGCGCCTATTACCTGTCGACTACGCCGCATCTGATTGCTTCTAAAAGCGGAAAGGCGACGATACTCGCGGTGCTCTATGAAGGCTAACCCGTAATATTTACAATCAATAAATGATATGATGGATGATAAAGACTTTGTCCCTTTTGGGGGAAATGAAATCCAGACACCGGATGTTGATCATGCCCGCGTCGTGGTGTTGCCGGTCTGTTACGAAAGCAAGCCTTCCTATGGAACCGGCAGCGCAACAGGACCTTATCATATCCTGAACGCATCTTTGCACTTAGAGCACATGGACGAGGAAGCTCTGATCGACTGGGGCTTGCGAAAAATCCATACAGCAGCACCTCTTTACCCTTCAAACGATCCTGCACAGGCTATCCGCCAAATACAGCAGGCAGCCGAAAGCGTTTTGAAACAGAATAAATTTCTGCTGTCCCTCGGCGGTGATCACGCTGTATCCATTGGACCGATCAAAGCCGCGTCTGACCGGCACCCTGATATCGGCGTACTGCAAATAGATGCCCACCTTGATTTGAGAGATGAAGGGCAAGGAAGCCGATATAATCATGCCTGCGTTATGCGCAGGGTTGTCGAAGATGCGCAGGTAAAAGTTGTACCGGTGGGAATTCGTGCAATTGATCCGGAAGAGGCCGACTTTCTCAGCCAGAGGAACATTGCCCCTTTTTATGCCCACGAAATCGACCCTTGGGATTACACCTGGATAGACCGGATTGTTGATGCGCTGCCGGCAAAAGTTTACTTGACCATCGACCTTGACGGACTCGATCCATCCGTAATTCCCGGTACAGGGACTCCTGAACCTGGCGGTCTTACGTACCGGCAAATTGTAGCGTTGATCAAAATGGTAGGCCTGAAAAAGAAAGTTGTGGCGGCAGACATCACCGAACTTGCCAAAATCGAGGGAACCCAAGTGTCAGAGTTTACCGCCGCCAAGATTGCAACCAAAATTATCGTCTACTGCTTATAGCCTGCGTTTTCCTTGTAACATCAATAATTTCTTGACAACAGTAATGGATGGCAGTAGCCTTCAATGATATCGTATCAACCGGATGCAACAACAGATTTTATTCAGCTGATAGGAGCAACCTAACCATGACACTCACAAAAGCGCAGTTAGTAGACTCGATTCAAAAAGAGACTGATCTATCACGTAAGAAATCATTAGTACTGGTTGAATCCCTCCTCGAAATCATAAAGCAGGCCCTGGAAAGCGGCGAAGACGTTCTTATCAGCGGATTTGGAAAGTTCTGCGTCAAGGGAAAAAATGAACGTAAAGGCAGGAATCCTTCAACCGGTGACAGTATGATGCTGGCCCCCAGAAAAGTTGTCACGTTCGGATGTTCACCCAAACTCAGAAAATCAATTAATAGCTGATAACCGACAATTTATCTTTTATATTAATGCATCTATCCGTAATCGACTTCTACTCCCGCCATGAATCGTTTACTGCGGCACTCAACGCCGTCAGCGCCGGATACAATCCTTTAGAGATGGACCACCAGGCCGCAAACCTGCTAGAACCCGACCGGCAACAGATACCGCATCTTTCAGCGAATTTTCGTTTTGAACCTCTTTATGGTTCTTTGCAAACTGTCGCAAAATAGAAAAAGGAGGCACTCATGAATGACGAAACAGTCATAATGGAAACTGTGAAAATCAGTATCCTTCAGGGAACCATCAGCGGAATTTCAAAAGAGAACTTTGAGAACCTCAAAGATACTATGCAGCAATATTTTAATAATGCCTGGTGGGACAATGATGTTGTGCATATCAACAGCAGCCGGGGAGAACCGTATCTGAGCACCTATGATACAGTCAAAATGATCTTTGACCGTATGGCCGACAGCATCCTTGAAGGCAAGTATGGAAAACTTGGATTTATCGGACTTATCGGCAAAAGAGAAATCGTCAGTGTTATCTTTTTCGGACATAAAAAATGGGAGTTTAAAGAATTCGCAAGACCTGAAACACCCGATTGGTATAAAATAGAAGACTGGTACCAGAGAGATAAATGGCGGGAAGAGTTGGAATGGAAAGAGCTTTTTATTAGAGAGTAAAGAATCCCCCGCTTTGCGAGGCAGGACCAGGTTTTCCAGAATTAAATAAGTGCTTCACACCATCCTGACCATAGTAGCAAGCATCCCGGGATGTTAATCGCGCGCGGCCGAAAACTTGATTTACAATCAAAACAAGACTTTATAACGATTTGACATCGCTGTGAATTTGGAATATGATACCTTTTACGAGTACCAGAGTGTATGGGAGATCTATAATTTGGAAAATTTTAGTGACAAACGCCGGCATCCCAGAATCGAAGTCGCATGGCCCGTGATCGTATCTAAGGGTGACGACTTCATTGAAGGCAAAACCAAGAATATCGCCTTTGACGGTATCTCCATCCTTTGTGAAGAACCGCTTCCGCTGAATGAGATTGTCAGCATATCGATTGATCCTCCAGATAAGCAGTCTATGGTAATTTCCGGCAGGGTAGTCTGGTCAGACGTCTATGGAATTGATGATCAGAATGCCACCCATGGAATAGGCCTCTGCTTCATCAAAATATCCGATGAAGACCGCAGTCGTTTCCTCAACCTGATCTCCGATCTTCTCGAAGAATAAAATCTTCAGACCATTAGTAATGCCTGTAGCCATAATAATAGTCATAGGACCTGGTTGTATACGGAAAATAAGATATTTCCTCAAGATTTAAGTGCCCGGGCTCGACGCACCTTGTACGTTTACCGTCAATTATTTTAGATTGAATTACTTTGGCCGTTGCTTTCAAATCCAGCATTTTTGAGATCCTGTTGACCTCACGCACGAATCGTTCGTTGTTATGACTGCTTTCGCCCGTCCAACCGCCGGTCTGGCGAATCTTCTGATGAATCATCTCATGCAGCAGTACATCTTGGGCCAACCGCTGATTTAAATTGTCCAGACACCATTTGGGCATGTTGGTCGGATAAACCGGTCGCACCAGACCTTTGTATAAATAAATAATATTTTCAGAGAAAAAATAACACCCTAAACTTTTGTTCCGCGGCGTCATAATCCAGTAAATAGGGCCGAGTGTATTCTTGGCGTCAAAATATGTTACATTCAAATCGTTCCATGTGTCATAAGCCCAAGCCCCTACCTCACCGAATATTTGAATACCTTCTGCCTTCAACTCTTTAAATGTCGCCATTTATTTATTTCCACAAGCAGTTTCCAATTTATTTATGGATGAGCACTAATTAAGGTAAATTTTTAACCTTACAATACTGAGACATTCGGGATAGGTTGTCATTTGTCCGTGAATATTGAATAGAGCATGATTATGGCGAGCACCATATCATTCTCTTGAAACATTATCGACAAAAAAACGTTTTTTTTATTGAAAAAACCAAATTATTTTATTAAATAAAAAGACTTGTTTTATTTGACATATTTGACAGAACCGCTCAAATCAGTTAAAAGAAATGAATAAACAAAAACGCATAAAAACCATTAATCAGAGGAGAACCTTACCATGGCGCTAACAAAAGCTCAAATCATCGACACCACCCAGAACCATCTCAGTCTCTCCAGAAAAAGAAGTTCAGAAATAATTGAAACTCTTTTAGAAATCATGAAGACCACGCTTGCAAACGGTGAAAACATCCTCATCAGCGGGTTTGGAAAATTCTGTGTAAAAGAGAAAAAGGAACGTAAAGGCCGGAATCCCGCAACCGGCAATGATATGATGCTGGCGCCCAGGAAAGTTGTTACCTTCAAATGCTCCGGAAAGCTTAGAAAAAAAATTGATGCCAATTAGTTCCGCCCCGCTAACGGATTTTCTGTCGGCAAAACACGTTGTTCGCTGAGAGCCGCCTGCCTTAGCGGTACAATACAATCATAGCGCTTCCATTGCAACGGCCTTAAACTATTACTGCCAAAAAAACTCATGCCCTCTGCCCAACTCCGCTGGCAACCGATAGCCGTTTTATTGACCCTCGCTCTGGTATGGGGGGCCAATATGGCCATAATCAAGATCGGGAGCCGGGAGTTGGCACCTCTGTTCATGGCCGGACTGCGTTCTCTGGTAGCGAGCCTTTGTCTTTACGCCTGGATGAAATTCAAGAGGATAGACCTCTTCCCTTCCAAGATGGTTCTTTTACACGGAATTGTAATAGGCCTCTTTTTTGGCGCCGAGTTCGGCCTGATCTATGTGGGGCTCAAATACACCCTGACTTCCCGCATGTATGTCCTTTTGTACACCGCCCCTTTGTTCGTGGCCCTGGAAGCTCATTTTCTTCTGGGCAATGACCGTTTCAATCCCTGGAAGGCTGCCGGACTTTTACTGGCTTTTGGAGGGGTTGTAATATTGTTTGTAAAGAGCTTAGGCTCTTTTGATTTGGCGGCTCTGCCGGGCGACCTTATGGGTCTGGCCGCCGCTTTTCTATGGGGAACCACTACTGTCTACATAAAAAAGTTTTTGGTCGACCGTGCATCACCCCTGCAGACGCTCTTTTACCAGGTTTTCTTTTCTGCACCGCTCCTGTTTGCTTTGAGTATCGCCCTGGAAAACCCTGTGGTTTCAGCATTATCCTGGACTGGCGGCTTTTCGGTCTTTTATCAGTGTATCATTATCGCCTTCCTCAGTTACCTGGTCTGGTTTGAACTCATCTCCCGCTATCCGGTCAGCCTGCTACATGCTTTTACCTTTTTCACCCCGGTATTCGGTGTGCTGATAAGCGGTATCATAATAATGGGTGAACCGGTAAGCCCCAACCTGGTGGCGGCTTTGACCATGGTATGTCTGGGCATGGTCCTGGTCAATTATCGCCCGGCGGAAGAAGCCGCAGCCCCAGCCGACAGTTAATCCTGATTGTTTATCATTCCATTTTTTTATGATATCCTGCATGAAATATTGAGCCAAAACATTACAATGATACATATCATTAAACAAATCGAATCGCGGTTGCCCGGGGCGCTGGCTGCCGACAGACACGCCATCCGCCGCGAAATCGCCCGTATTAAAAACTCCGGGGTTAAATCACCGGCGGACAAAAAAACCGCAAAATGGCTTTTTCATCTCAAAAAGAGGCTCCAGGCTTCCATTAAAAAGAGAGCATGGCGACAGGAAAACCGGCCGGATCCGAAATACGACCCGGCCCTGCCCATAACGGCCAAAAAGGATGAAATCATCGCTGCCGTAGCCGGCAACCCGGTGGTTATTATTTCCGGAGAGACCGGGTCGGGCAAAACCACCCAGATACCAAAATTCTGTTTGGACGCCGGACGTGGTATTGACGGCAAAATAGGCTGCTCCCAACCCCGCAGAATTGCGGCCACAACGGTTTCACGTCGCATTGCCCAAGAGTTGGGAGAGCGGCTGGGCCAATCCGTGGGTTACAAAATACGGTTCCAAGATAAGACCAGCCCTGATGCGTATATCAAAATCATGACCGACGGCATCTTGCTGGCCGAAACCCAGAACGATCCGGATCTTTTCGAATACGATACCATCATTATCGATGAAGCCCATGAAAGAAATTTGAATATTGACTTTATTCTGGGATTCTTAAAGACCCTGCTAAAGAAAAGAAGGGATCTGAAAGTAATCATAACCTCGGCCACCATTGATACCGAAAAATTCTCAAAGGCTTTTGACCGGGCGCCGGTGATCGAAGTCTCCGGCCGCATGTACCCGGTTGAAGTCCGTTACCATCCGTACGATTTAAAAGCCGCTGATGACGACGAGCCGGCCCATATTGAAACAGCGATACGCGCGTTAGACAAACTGCAGCGGGAAAGTCCTTTCGGCGACATTATCATCTTTATGCCGACCGAACAGGATATTCGTGAAACCCGTGAAGCTATTGAAGGCCGGCAATATAAAAATATAGTCGTACTCCCCTTGTTTGCCCGGCTCTCGGTGGCCGAGCAGTCCAAGGTTTTTGATTCCACGTCTGCCAGAAAAATCATTATCGCCACCAATATTGCCGAAACGTCCATTACCATACCGGGCATTAAATACGTCATCGACACGGGGCTGGCACGCATATCGCGCTATACACCGCGATCAAGAACCACTTCCCTGCCGGTCACCGCCATATCCCAAAGCAGCGCCGAACAGCGCAAAGGAAGGTGCGGACGGGTAGAAAACGGCGTTTGCATACGCCTTTTTTCTGAAGAAGATTTCCATACCCGCCCGCTGTTTACACTGCCTGAAATTCTAAGGGCCAATCTGGCTGAAGTTATCCTGCGGATGATCGCCCTAAAATTCGGTGATATATCGGATTTTCCCTTTATCGACCGCCCGGACCCCAAAAGCATAAAAGACGGCTTTGATCTGCTGGTCGAACTCGGGGCGATTGCTTTGATGCCCGTACCTAAAACTGCCGTTGTAAAGCCTGGTTACGAATTGACCAAAACAGGCCGGCTCATGGCCAAATTGCCGGTCGATCCCCGCCTGGCCCGCATGTTGATCGAAGCCCGGGTCCAGGGATGCCTGGATGAGATGACTGTTATCGCTGCAGCTCTGAGCATCCAGGACCCCCGGGAACGGCCTTCGGAAAAAGCCGAAGCCGCCGACCAGGCTCACAAAAACTTTACGGACCCTTCTTCGGATTTTGTTACCCTGCTGAATATCTGGAACCAATACCATCAGATCTGGAACAGCCAAAAAACCGTTAGCCAGAGCTTCAAACAGGCTAAAAAATTCTGCAAAGTACACTTTCTCTCATTTAAAAGAATGCGGGAATGGTTTGATATTCACGGCCAGCTCACTCAGATCCTGAAAGATTATCGTTTTAAGCGCCGACTTACGCCCCCCGCGGCCCGGGACAGCTACCGGGAGGAGCCGGATGAATACGCCCCTCTTTACGCCGCCATTCATAAAGCGATTCTAAGCGGTTTTCTTGCCAATATTGCCGTAAAAAAAGAAAAAAATATGTTTCAGGCCACCAAAGGCCGGGAAGTGATGGTTTTCCCGGGCTCAACCCTGTTCAACCGGGCCAAGACCTGGATCGTAGCCGCTGAAATGGTCAAAACATCCAGACTGTTCGCACGGACAACCGCCGCCATCGACAGCAGTTGGCTGGAAAACCTGGGCAGGGATCTGTGCAAATATACTTATCTTGAACCGCACTGGGAAAGAAAGCGCGGCGAAGTGGTCGCCTTTGAACAGGTCAGTCTTTTCGGTCTTGTTATCGTTCCCCGGCGGCCGGTATCCTATGGCAGAATCAACTCTAAGGAAGCTGGGGAAATATTTATCCGCAGCGCTCTGGTGGAAGGTGATATCCGGGATCCGTTTTTGTTTATGCAACACAATCGCAAACTGATTGATCAAGTCAGGGACATGGAAGACCGCATCAGGAAAAGGGATATCCTGGTCAGTGAGGACGAGATGTTCCGTTTTTATCAGCAACGTTTAATAAATTGTCATGATATCAGAACTCTGCGACATCTTATTAAACAAAAAGGGAGCGACCGTTTTCTTAAAATGAGCCCCGCAGACATCCGGCAATATTCCCCGGACAAAGCTGAACTTGCTCTTTTCCCGGACAGAATTGATATTGGAAACCAGAGCTTTGATTGTACGTACAGCTTCCAGCCGGGAGAAAACGTTGACGGCGTGACCGTGGAAATACCAGCGTCCCTGGCTCCCGCGATTTTCTCGGATTCAACCGAATGGCTGGTGCCCGGACTTTACCAGGAAAAAATAACCGCCCTCATCAAAGGACTGCCCAAAGCCTTTCGCAAACAACTGGTTCCGGTAACCAGAACGGTCGATGTAATCATCAATGAAATGCCCAAAGAAGAAGATTCTTTGATCACGGCCTTAGGAAAATTCATTTACAACCGTTTTAATATTGATATTCCGGCAGCGGCCTGGTCGGAAAACCTTTTGCCGGAACATCTTAAAATGCGCTTCGTAATCACAGGACCTGAAGGTGAAGAGCTTGCCGCCGACAGAGACGCGGCCATCTTACACCAAGACTTTTCCGGCAGGGCCGGCCCCCAAGAGCCTAAAGAAATCAAAACCGCACGCAAAGAGTGGGAAAAGACCGGCCTCACCCGCTGGGACTTTCTGGACCTGCCGGAAACCGTCATCATTCAAGGGAAAAACAAGGCCGAATGGAGGCTGTATCCCGGACTTGAAAAAACAACTGTAAAGCCGAAATCGATTGTCAACCTGCGCCTTTTTCAGCAACCCGACCAAGCCGTTAAATCCCATCAGGACGGCGTGGCGGCACTTTTTACGATCCATTTTTCAAAAGATCTCAAATTTTTAAAAAAATCCCTGACTCTGCCGCAAAAAGCCGCAAAAACGGCCGACTATTTTGGAGGAGCCGGGCGTTTTGAAAACATGCTGTACCAAACCGTTGTCAATACCCTTTTTTGCAAAAACCTGCGTTCAAAAGAAGCCTTTGATTACCACGCCGAATCCGTAGCACCGCATATAATTGCCGGCGGCCGCGAATTGCTCGATAAAAGCATGACGGTGCTGGCAGCCTACCATGAAACCAGAACCATAATTTACAGTTTGGAAAGCACCCACGGCAAAAGCGAAACGGCCAAACAATTTCTAAAAGACCAAAGAGAGCAGTTGGCCCGGCTGGTTCCGGAAACATTTGTGCAGCTTTACAGTCCCGACCGCTTCGTCCACCTTGTCAGATACCTGAAAGCTATTGAAATCCGGGCGCAGCGCGCCTTCGTAAATTTTGAAAAAGACCAGGCCAAAGCCGGGGAAGTAGGTTTTTTCATTGCCGGCCTGAATACCGTGCTTGAAGAGCTTGGGCTCGGAGCATCACCGGCAAAAAGGACCGCGGTCGAGGAATATTTTTGGCTGATCGAAGAATACAAAGTCTCTCTGTTTGCCCAGGAGCTCAAAACGGCCGTGCCGGTCTCAAAAAAACGGCTTGAAAAGAAACTAAAAGAGATCCAACGCATGGTATAAAAAGTTGATAACCGTTCCGGGGTTCAGGGTTCAGAGGTTCACGCCTGCCCTGGTGCGACAGCCGTTACTAAGGAGATCAATTCTCTGCTATTAAGAACATATGCTTTGGATCCAACTTCTTGAAATCAGGTCTGGGCCAGGGGTTCGGAGCTAGTTGATAAAGGTTAACAAAAAAAATACCGAATTTCTAAACGCTTAACCCGTTAACACCTACGAAAAATAACCCTGAACGGAGAACGTTGAACCTGTAAACGCCTGCCAGGATTGTGTATATTGAAATAATGATTATATTTGTACTTCAGATTTAACCATGCTATTAATATAAAATCGTAATACGATTTTATTAGGGAAAACATGAAACTTCGAGCGATTTTATTAATACTGTGTTTACTGGCCTTTTTTTCCGCTACTACCGGCGGATATCTTTACTATTCGTCGTTGAGCCAGTCTGCCTTCACAGAAGCTGAAACCCAGGCGGACTCTCATGCTGAAAATATAAAAAATCTTGTCTCCTCTTTTCTGACAAATACCCTCAAAGCAGTCAAAGCCCTGTCCGGGCTTAAAATACTGCAGCAGGCTCTGCTAAGTTCCGATGAAATTGTTCTGGCGGATGCCAACGATATCCTAGACCACTTTCAAGATTCCTTAGCGGCCAGCGTCGTCTACTTGATGGATCAAAAAGGCCAAACGATTGCATCCAGCAATCGTGATGATCCTGACAGCTTTGTGGGGAAAAATTATTCGTTTCGCCCGTATTTTAAACAGGCTGTGCGCGGAAACCCTAGCGTATATATGGCTTTGGGCGTGACTTCCAATAAACGCGGTGTTTATTACAGTCATCCGGTTTATGGAAATAACCCCAGCCGTCCCATTGGTGTGGTTGTGGTGAAAGCCTCCGTAGACGCCATTGAACAAGAGTTTTTTAGCGCCCTGGTTCATACCCCTGGAATGATCACCGTTGTAACGGGGCCCCATGGTGTTGTGTTCATGTCGAATCTTAAAGAGTTGCTTTTCCAGGTGCTATGGAAGATTTCAGATGAGGATATGATCGAAATTGCAAAATCAAAACAATTTGGCACCGGGCCATGGGAATGGGCCGGCTTTGAGAATAAGGGTCAACATCGTATCGTTGATACGTCAGGAGATGAATATCTGCTGTTTAGCAAAAACATAGAATCGCTTCCCGACTGGAGCGTTGTTCATCTGAGCAACCTGGATCTAGTTTCAAAAAGCATTTCCGACCCTATAATCAGAACGGTCGGCTACACAATTCTGGCTTTGTGTGTTCTTATCGGGCTGTCCGTTCTTGTCCTGTATAATCTGGCAAAATCCGACATCGTCAAGCGCCTGCAGGCCGAAGAGGCACTGCGGGAGAGTGAAGAAAAATATCGTTCCATGATGGAGGCCATGACTGACGCGGCCTATATTTGTTCTCCCGACTTTCGCATAGAATATATGAATCCGGCCATGATCAAGAGAACAGGACGCGACGACACCGGGGAAGTCTGTTACCAGGCGATAAACGGGCTGGAGGGAAAATGCCCTTGGTGCCTTCACCATAAAGTCCAACAAGGCGAGCATGCCGTGACGGAAATAGTCAACCCCAGAAACAACCGTACATACAGTGTTTCCAACTCGCCCATTCACCACGTAGACGGCAGCATTTCAAAGCTTGCCATTTATAGAGATCTCACGGATTTTAAAAAAATGGAAGCAGAGCTTCTCAAAGCTCGCAAGCTTGAATCCATCGGACTCCTTGCCGGCGGTATGGCCCATGATTTTAACAACCTTTTGTCGATTATCATGGGCAATATTTCCATGGTACAAGAGGATGTCAAACCTGAAGATCAGATGACCCAATTTTTGAATGACGCCCAGGAAGCGTCCCGGAGGGCCCGGGAACTTACCAAGCAGTTGATCACATTTTCAAAAGGCGGCGCACCGGTCACGCAGGTGGGCTCGATCGAAGAACTGCTGAAAGAGACAACAAGCTTTATCCCGGCCGGCTCCAATATAAAGTGCGAATTTTTAATACCCCCGGATCTATATCCGGTTGCATTTGACGAAGGTCAAATGCAACATGCATTTAAAAACCTTATCATTAATGCTGCTGAATCCATGCCGGAGAGCGGACTTATTAAAGTAAGGGCGGAAAATCTTATTTTAAAATCTGAAACCAAAGAAAAAAGTTTAGCACTGGCGGCAGGAGAATATGTTAAAATATCCATCCGGGACCATGGCGTTGGAATTTCTTCAGAAAACCTCGCCCTGATATTTGATCCCTACTTTTCAACTAAAGCGATGGGCACTCAAAAGGGGATGGGGCTGGGGCTGGCAATAACCTATTCCATTATCAAAAAACATAGCGGATATATCATTGTAGAATCTGAAGTGAATGTCGGCTCTACCGTCACCGTATATCTTCCGGCATATACAAAAAAGACCCAAAAGATAGCGCCCGTCGAAACGCAAAAATTGTCCAAAACTGCCATCCGCACCAGAAAGATACTTATAATGGATGACGAAAAAAGCATCAGGCATCTAACCAAAGAGATGCTGAGCCGACTCGATTATGATGCTGAAACTGCCAAGGATGGAGCAGAAGCGATTGAATTATTCAAAAGAGCCATGGATTCTGACAAACCCATCGATGTGGTTATCCTCGATTTAACCATCAAGGGCGGCATGGGCGGAAAAGACGTTATCAAAATTCTTAAAAAAATAAACCCTCAGGTCAAAGCCATTGTTTCCAGCGGCTATTCCAATGATCCTGTCATGACTGATTTTGAAAAGTATGATTTTGCAGGGGCCTTGCCAAAACCGTATGCCAAAAAAGATTTGAAAGCTATGTTGCATAATATAATTTTCGCTCCTTGACCCTGGATGCCTTCCATGAAAATCGAAAATGATGCCATGCTTAAAGTAAAAGATATCATGACAAGAGAATTCCTTACAGTCGAAGATTCCCTGTCCGCCTGAGGCGGACTGCAGGGAGCTTCCATAACGCAGTTCCTGTGTTGCTCAGGCTCGTGAGAAATGCGGGCTAGCCGAAGTCATCATATGCAATCATCTCGGGCTCAACGCCCAGACCATCGAGCATTTTCATCACCGCGTCGATCATCATGGGCGGACCGCACAGGTAGTATTCGATCTCGGTGGGATCTTTATGGCCGGCAAGGTATTCTTCGTAGGCGCACTGGTGGATAAAACCGGTGGAGCCGTCCCAGTTATCTGCAGGCATCGGCTCGGACAGGGCCACACAATAGGAAAAATTTTCGAATTTTTCAGCGAGTTCCTTAAACTCTTCGTCGTAGAACATCTCCTGCCGGGAGCGGGCGCCGTACCAGAAGGACATTTTACGCTTGGTTTTCACTTCCAGAAGCTGGTGCAAGATATGGCACCGCATGGGAGCCATGCCGGCGCCGCCGCCGATGAAACACATCTCTTGCTCGGTATCCTTAACAAAAAAATCCCCGTAGGGACCGCTGAGAACGACCCGGTCACCGGGGTTGAGGCTGAACACATATGAAGAGCCGATGCCCGGCGGAACGTCCGGGGCGCCGGGCGGCGGTGTAGCGATACGAATAGTAAACATCAGCCTGCTTTTTTCCGACGGCGGATTGGCTAAAGAATACGCCCTAAATACCGGCTCTTCGGCCGCGGCCCGCAGACCCCGGAGGTTGAACCGTTCCCAGGTAGAGCGGAAGCGATCGGCAATACAAAAATCCATAAAAGAGATTTCATACTCGGGAATGTCGATCTGGATATAGGCGCCGGCCGTAAAATCGAGATATTCTCCGGGATCAAGCTGCAGCACCAGCTCTTTGATAAAAGTGGCCACGCTTTCGTTGGACACCACCGCGGCGTTGTATTTTCTGATGCTGAAGATCTGTGCGGGGATGTCAATTTTTAAATCCTGCTTGACCTTGAGCTGACAGGCAAGGCGCACATTTTCAAGGCGTTCTTTACGGCTGACATGAGTCAATTCCGTGGGCAGAATGTCGCCTCCGCCCTCTTTAACAACGCACTTGCAGGTGCCGCAGGTCCCCTTGCCGCCGCAGGCCGACGGCAGAAAGATGCTATTGTTCACCAGAGCTGCAAGTAAAGTGTTGTTGCCGGGAACCCTGATACTCTTTTCCTCGTCAGCGTTGATCACTATCCTGCGCTCGCCTTTAGGGACTACTCTGGCTTCTACGACCAGCAGCATGGCTACCAGGGTGATGATCACCGCTGAAAAGACTGTCAGGCTTATTAGGTATATCATGTTCCGAGTTGCGGGTTACGGATTGCGAGTTTCAAGTTTCAAGTTTCAAGTTTCTAAAGTGTAATGCCCGAAAACAACATAAACGCCATGGCCATCAGGCCGGTGGCGATCATGGTGATGCCGAAACCTTCCAGGCCTGCGGGTACGTTCGCATATCGTAGTTTTTGTCTAATGGCGGACATGGAGACGATGGCCAGCATCCAGCCGACACCGGAGCCGACGCCGTAGACCAGCGACTCCATAAAGCTGTAACTGCGCTCGATCATAAAAAGCGACGTACCTAAAATAGCGCAGTTGACGGCAATCAGCGGCAGAAAAACACCCAAAGAGGTATACAGAGCCTGAGAAAAACGGTCGATGACCATCTCAACGATCTGCACCATGGCGGCAATCACGGCGATAAAAGTGATAAACTTTAGAAAACTCAGGTCAACCCCGGGCAGTCCGGCCCACGCGAGGGCGCCGGGCGCCAGCAGATAGTAATAAACCAGCCAGTTGACCGGTGCGGTGATGCCCAGCACAAAGATAACCGCAAACCCCAGCCCGATGGAGGTATCCATGTTGTTTGACACGGCTATAAAGGAGCACATCCCCAAAAAATAGGCCAGCAGGATATTGCCCACAAAAACCGAATTAACAAAAATGCTTAACAGATCTTCCATACCTTTACCTATAATTTTACACCGCAGAGCCGCAGAGTTCGCAGAGAATTTGTTTCTTTTTTCTTTTGCCGTCCCCTCAACGGCAAAAGAAAAAATATTTAACTCGGCGTCCTCTGCGTCTCTAGCGAAGCGGGCGGTGAAACACTATAAAAAATACGTAATCGAACATACGCATTAGTGCACTCAGCGCTTGTCTTGGGCACTCATGATCGTTTTCTGGAGCCACACTAAAAGACCGATGATGATAAAGGCCGCCGGCGCCAGCAGCATAAACCCCATATTTTCATACCCGGCGGCGTAGAAGGCCTGGGGAACCACATCAAAACCAAAGACTTTGCCCGCGCCTAACAGCTCCCGGATAAACGCCACCGTTATCAGTATCAGACCATAACCGAATCCGTTGCCGAGGCCGTCTGCAAAAGAGCGCCAGGGCGGATTGGCCAGCGCATAGGCCTCGGCCCGTCCCATGACGATACAGTTGGTGATAATCAAACCCACAAAGACCGAAAGCTGCTTGCTGATTTCATACAAAAAAGCCCGCAAGACCTGGTCGGCCACGATCACCAGCGTGGCAATCACACACAGCTCCACAATGATGCGGATGTTACGCGGAATCAGGCGGCGCATCAAAGAGATGGTCAGATTGGAAAAGGCGACCACAAAAGTGAGCGCCAGGGCCATGACCACGGCGGTTTTGAGCTGCACCGTCACCGCCAGAGCCGAACAGATACCCAACACCTGTACAAAAACAGGGTTGTTCTGCCACAACGGCTCGGCAAAGGCCTTAAAAGTCTTGGTACGTGTAATTTTCATGTTACTGGTTGCTGGTTACCTATCACTGCTTACTGCTTACTGATCACTTATCACTTCTTACGAAACCGTATAGATACCGGCTCATAGACAGAAAGAATATCCTTAAAGCCGGCGGTAAGGTATTTACCGGTCAGGGTGGCACCACTGATACCGTCCACGTAGTTGATCTGCAGTTCCGGCCGAACGCGACCCTTGACCTTTCCCCGGGCAATGGAGATCGACACAAAATGGCCGCCCTGGTCGACAATGCGCTTGCCCACGAAATTTTCCTGAAACCAGCGTTTTTCGATCTCGCCTCCCAGGCCCGGGGTTTCGCCGTGCTGATAGACCGTAAAGCCGCTGATGGTCGACCCGTCCTTTTCAATGGCCATGTAACCGTAAATCTTGCCCCAAAGCCCCCGCGTGTCGATGGGAATAATGTAGGCCTGCAGCTCATTATCTTTCATATAAAGGTAAAGCTGCAAATCTTTTTGTGTTCGCTGTGCCTGCTCCACAACGGCGCCGTCCGGCTTGACCCAGATCATCTTAATGTTTTCAGCATATAAAGATTCGATTTGCGCGGGTGCGTATTGCCGCCCTTGTTCGATAAGCCCCACCGCTTTTAAAAGATTTTTATGGCGATCGAGGCGCACGTTGCGATCCTGATAGTCTTTAAGCCCGCTGGATGCCAGGGTTAAGAGCAGGCTGCAGACCACACAGAGCACCAGGGCGAAGATAACGGACTTTAAGGTGTCAGACATTGGGCACCCTTTTTCTTAAAACAGCCTTGACCTCAAAATGATCCAAAAGCGGCGCAAACAGGTTCATAAACAGAATGGCCAGCATGATCCCCTCGACAAAAGCCGGGTTAAAGACCCGAATCAGTATCGTCAGAACCCCGATGGCAAAGCCGTAGATCCACTTGGAGCGCGGCATGTCCGGTGCCGTCACCGGGTCGGTGGCCATATAAGCCAAACCAAAGGCCGATCCGCCCATGAGCAGATGATAAAACGGGTTCAGCGCCAGCCACGGCATAGAGGCATCCGTGGCAAAAAGGTTAAGCACAAATCCGGCCGACAGGATCCCCAGCACCCCGCCTAAGATGATCCGGTAACTGGCAAGGCCCAGCAGCATTAAAAATACGGCGCCTGTGATGCACAACAGCGTGGACGTGGCCCCGATGCTCCCCGGATAAAGACCTGCAAAAAGCTTTGAGACACTGTAACCCGCCTGGGACAGGGCCGTCTGGACACCGACCCCTTTGTCGGCAAGAGCCGCGACCGCCAGGGGGGTGGCTCCGCTGAAAGCATCCACAGCCGCAGTTTTAGCGCCGCTGATAACCGTCCAGACCGCATCCCCCGACATACGGGCCGGATAAGCAAAAAAGATAAAGGCCCGGCCGGTCAGGGCCGGATTTAAAAAATTCCTGCCGGTACCTCCGAAAACCTCCTTGCCGATAACAATGCCGAAGGAAATTCCCACGGCAGCCTGCCACAATGGCAGCGTGGGCGGCAATGTCAGCGGAAACAGCATACAGGTAACAAACAGCCCTTCGCTGATAGGGTGCCTTCTGACTACCGCAAAGATGATCTCCCAGAAAAATCCGACTGCATAGGTCACCATCACCAGCGGCAGGACGATCCACATTCCTTTGATAAACACCGGCAAAAAGTTTGGCGAAAGTCCCGAGGCCAGGTGCGATTGATACCCGGCGTTGTAGATGCCAAAGAGAAGATGCGGAAACAGGGCCACAAGCACCAGGGTCATGAAGCGCTTGACATCCAAATTGTCCCGCACATGGGGCCCGCCGAAGGTGACATCGGCCGGCGCAAAGAAAATCGTTTCGATGGACTCAAAAAAAGGATATAGCCTTGCAAAGCGGCCTTTCTCGGAGAAGTGTTTGCGCTGGGTATCAAAAAATCGTTTTAAAAATTTCATCAGGCCGTCTGTTCCTTGTAATAGGCCGCTTTGGCTTGCACCAGAATATCGGCAAGCTCAATTTTGGAAGGGCAGACATAGGTACAAAGTCCGCACTCGACACAATCCAGTAGGCCATGGGCTAAAAATTCCTCGACCGCATCCGCCAGCACCGCCTTGAAAGTCAACTGGGGCAGAATATCGACCGGGCAGACTTGGGCACAATATCCGCAGGCGATGCAGGCCCGCACTCCCCCGTGCCGATTGCAGTCCATGGGCAGGGCCGCAGTATTAAAGTACGATAAAAATGCCCTGGAATAACTCGGTTTGTTAAAACCGGGACGCACAAAACCGAAAACCTCCTCCTGGTCGCCCGCGGGCAGCAGCAGCAATGATGTTTCGTAATATCCTAAAAAAGTGTCTTTTGCAGCAATATATCCTCTGAATAATCCACCGGCAATATAACGGATATTTTTATCTTGTTGGCGGTCCCCGGCCAAATGCGCCAGGGGCACCCCCAATCTGGTTCCGACATGGCCAGGATCAGAGCAAAGAGTCCCGCCCAGGGCAACGATCCGTTCCACAGGGTATTTCCCGGTTTTCAAAAGACGGGCCAGCAGCAAAAGATCCTGCCCGTTGATATACCAGCAGCGGTTGGCGTCTGCAGATGTGCGCGTGTGATACAAAAGCACCCCCGGATCAGCAGCCGGATATTTGCCGGTATAAAAATGCGTAATCCACTGGTTGTATTCAGCCGGAACTTCGCGGTTGTCATGGCGGGCCGTAACATAGACATTGTCTTGCGCCAGCTTGCGCAAAATCTGGATGCCGTATGCAAAAAGCTCTTTTTGGTCTTTAAGATATACTCCGGATGCGGGTTGAAACGCTTCGCCGGCATCCAGGCTCACATAGACGGCCGGCGGTATTTTTATAGGATCGGCAATATCCCGATAGGGCAGCTGCCGGATCAGCGGCCAGATACCGCCGTTAAGCAATATTTCTATCAAATTTAGGCGCTTAAGATGCCCAATCTCGGTTTCAGGCACTTTTTCAAACGCTTCAGATGCTTCCTCGCTCTCCAGCTTAATGATAATTTCACGGATAATGCGACGCGGCCCAAAATTGATCTGCTCCACTTTCCCGCCGCCGGGTGATAAAAACTTTATTTTCGGTGCGCGTTTATCCACAAAAAGAACCGTTCCGATCTTGACCTCGTCTCCAATCTTAACGGCCAGACGCGGCTTTATAAAAGGTATCTTTTCAGGAACAGCGGCGACATATGCAGGGTTTGGCAGTTGCTCGATCTTATTAGAAGGGCGGCCTTCAACGTTCAGATCATAGCCTTTTTTGATGCGGATTGGATTCATTTGCCGTCCATTTTATCGTCAGATCAGGTTGCCGGTAAACGTTGCAGAACTGCTGAGTGAATGATTTTAGCACCTTTTGGTTCTGTTTTCAACGTACTGAAAAAATTATTCCAATTCGAAATCTATTTCACACTTGACATTCTTTCAGACAGATATCATTTTTAAGTTAATGCACGTTCGTTAAAAAGATATTTTTTCTTTTTACGAAATCACTAAAACCGGCTTAGCAATACACACCAGCAGCTGAGCCTGAAAGGAAAACATCATGAGTAAAATAGTTCGCAAAGAGATCTGTGAATGCGTAAACTGCGGCAATGAAGCAGAAATGCTGATTACCTGCACGCTGGAATCCGCTGATGAGCCTGCTGAGAAAGCGGCTGCCAGTGCTAAGTCAGAGCAGGAAGCTTCCAAACAACAGGTAAAAGGTTCGGCCACCTACTCTCATTGCGGTAATGAAGCGGATATGTGGATAGATTTATAGATTACTGCTCTAATCAGCTCGATTAGACGTCCGTGGTCAGTGGTTTTACAGGTTCTTAGGGCCTCTTTTTGTGTTTCATATGTAATTAAAATATAATATCGCCTCTTATTGCTTAGCAACGGACGACGGACACTGGACACCCACTTGAGAGTTTCGCTCAATGGGGGTACTAATGATTACCCAAATTGATGTAAACAAAGAGTTCACAAGGGGAAAGGAGGTTGCCATGACTGACAACATACCCACCCAGAATACCGGTCTTAGGGGAGTTACCATTGCCAGCACCAGAATCAGCGATGTGGATGGTGACGCCGGCAGGTTAATATACAGAGGATACCTGATCCAGGACCTGGCTGAAAATGCCACATTTGAGGAAGTCTGCCATTTGCTGCTGTATGAAAAACTACCCGGAGAGCATGAACTTAAAGACTTCAAGGCCCGGCTGGCCGCCGCAAGGGATCTCCCCCCGGCATTGATCGCCGCCTTAAAAACCCGGCCCAAGGAGGCCATGCCCATGGACATCCTGCAGTCAGGTGTGGCCATGCTGGCCCATCATGATCCTGACATTCAAGCTACCTCGCGCGATTCTTTATTTCAAAAGGCCCTTAAACTGATCGCAAAATTGCCGACGATCCTGGCGGCCTGGGACCGTATCCGCAACAATAATGAGCCGCTGGCTTCTAATCCGCGGCTCGATCATGCCGCCAATTTTCTGTATATGCTCAACGGCACGGTTCCTGATGAAGAACTCGCCAGGTTTTTTGACATCTGCCTGGTTCTGCATGCCGAACACTCCCTTAACGCATCAACATTTGCCGCCCGAGAAGTCGCCTCGACCAGGGCGCATATGTATGCCGCCGTAGCAGCGGCGGTAGGCTCCCTTTCGGGTGAGCTCCACGGCGGAGCCAACGTGCGCGTCATGGAAATGCTTATGGAAATCGGTGCCCTCGACAACGTTGAAGCGTATGTCAACCAGACATTTGACGCCGGTAAAAAGCTGATGGGTCTGGGCCATGCCGTTTACAATACAGACGACCCCCGTGCCCATATCCTGGCGCCCATGTCAGAGAGAATGGGACAGCGTACCGGTGAAACCAAATGGTATGAAATGTCAAAACTTCTTGAGATCAAAGGCAAGGAGGCCTTCAAACAGCGCAAAGGCCGGGATATCTATGCAAACGTAGACTTCTACAGCGCCTCGCTTTATCATTCCATGGGGATTCCGTTCGACCTCTTCACTACCCTGTTTGCTATTTCAAGAGTTGCAGGCTGGACCGCCCACGTCATCGAAGAGCAGTTTGCAGACGCAGCCCCTAAACCGATGCTTTACCGCCCGGAATCCGAATATATCGGCGATTACTGCGGTCCTGATGTATGTGAATTCGTGCCGATGAAAGAAAGGAACTAGTCCCAGAGTTTTTTTTCCAGCCACTTTTTGACTTCGCCTTCGATGGAATAAACGCCTTTGTTGTGGCCGACCGACTCTAAGAAACGCTCTTGCAGATCCCGCGGCATTTCAATTCGGGCCAATTCCTTCGAATCCTCCGAGTTTCGTCGAATCAGGTAGATTACCGGCGTTTCCTCCCAGGTGTCCACCACAAAGTAATGTGAGACATCACTGCTGGACCGGATAACATAGTTGCCGCCGGCCCAGTTGTTGCCCCATTCCAGGTAGAGTCTGACCGCCTCCTCGGGTGTCATGTCCCAGTCGATGGCGTTCAGCAAAGCATTATTCTTTTGCAGATGTTCAAGCGTCATCATATCGTCAGCTCCTCGGTGTAAAATCTATACAGTTTGAGCCATTTCAAAACGGCTCACTTTAAAAACAATATAATTCGTCAACGTTCGTAAGTTTTGCCCGTATGATCATGCGGTCGGACTGTTTTATGAGACAATACCGTATCATTTACTATCGTAATACACATAAGCAGCATTGTCACCCACGGTAATATTTAGTTGACTCAGCATTTGCACGCATTATATTATTTTTTATACACTGGCGACCTGATATCGCAACTGTATCAGATCATTGTTTTCCAGACCAGAGTTCAACCCCAGGCATAATTACTGCAACCATCTGTTAAAATAAAACATTTTCCAATATTATAACTATCTTTTCGTTCTCGGCATGTATTTTGAAAATGTCCACAATTTATTTAGTCCTGAAAAACCTGGTCCTCTGGGCCAAGCCTGTCCCGCATTGCGGGAGTCAGAGATATTTGGCTCTGCCTTGGAGTTTTGTGTCTAAAATCACAAATTCCAAAGTTTGGTATTTTGAATTTCGGTCATTGTGATTTGCCTGCCCTGTTAAATAAATCGTAGATTTAATGCGGAGCATTATTTAACAGGGTAAAATATTTGACATTTGTTATTTGGAATTTAACTTACTGCTTTTGAGATAGGTGCGCCCTTATGGGGTGAAATCAAAGCCTGGTTATCCGGGCCAGGATGTTTATATAGGCAGTTAGAGGTTTTTATGAAAATTTACAAGCATTTATTTGCGATTTGTACCACATTGATATTTATTACCGCTATACTTTTCCCTTCAGGGGCCAAGGGTATCAGCGTCAAAGATGAAGAAGAACTGTCCCGGGAGTTTTTAAAGGTAGTTTT
>JAQBHK010000422.1:0-2776 GCA_032127815.1 Desulfobacterales bacterium | reverse complement strand
GCAGGGTAAACAAAATCGAGATAAAATAACAAAATTCATATCTCACTGATGGTAGAAATATTAAAACGTAGTCGAATCATAAAAATATTCATTGAAATAAATATATTATGCTCGTTCTCGGTTTTGTTTGCGCTCAGTTAGGGTGATAGCAAAAACACCACCACTGAAAAGTGTATTCTCAATGGTTTCCCTGCGGGGTTTTAATGAGGCTCGTATAGCAGGTTTGGCTGAGGCTGTAATTTGTCTGAAATAACAAAGGTTTAAAGGCTATAGTTTAGGTAAATTTTAAGCAAGTTCTGCGCGAACGTCCCTTAGTCCATTTCAATCAACTTATAAACTAATGTCCCCTAGATCCCCAGCGGCATAATACTGTTCCAGTAATCATTAACCCGGATATTTCACGCCCCTGAGGTGTTCATTTGCAAGGCATTTAGGGCGCAGCCGTAGTCCTATACTGCAAGTCCTTAATAACGCGGCAAATGGGTGCCTAAGGGAGCGCCCGGAGGGTGAAACCTTTTCAGCTTTTGGGTATTTCTGTATGGGATACAATTTGTCTTCTCCTAATTAATTATATTTTATGTCCAAAGTCTATGAAGTCATTTACTTTTTAATTGTTGATGAAAAGATTTCATGAGGAATTCGAGTTGAAAGTTTCGACTATTTCAAAGGATGGTTCAATAAGGTTCTCGGCAATTGTCCCCTGGGCGATCAAATCCATTATCGAAAGAAGAAGAAATGGTTTGTGAGGTGCGCGGTGTAAAGTGTAGGCAGGGTATCTACTACGGCCTCTATCCGTTCTTAAGTTTGATATCTTGTGAAGATAATTTTTAAGCATCATTGCATTCTGTCAAGAATAGAAACTTATTATTTTAGCTACGTCCCCCAAGACGACACCTTGGTCACCGAGCTGCTTTAAAGCATGGAGATCAACGGCGTCGAACGTCCGATCCGAGCATAGTAAAGTTCCGTCCAAATCCATAACAAACAGGCGTCTAGGATGCTTGCCGCTGAATGGTTCGGCTATTTTATTTTCATGCGAAATAATCATCAGCGCAGTTTTATGAAAACATACCCGCCGCTTCCGAAACCGAACGGTCTGAAAAAATGATGGTAGTTGCTGGATAGTCCTTTGTAAAAGGTATCAAAAGTGATTTTGTAGGGTTTTTCCTGCAGGGGGTCCACATCCAGAATGGTGACGTCGCCGTTTTGGGTATCAAAGCCCCCGACCGGTGAAATATGAGGTATGTTCAAGGTCGGGACATAGGCACCTTGGTCAAAGTGGGCGATGATAAGACAATCGCCCTTTTTTTCAAAATCATTCAGTCGCTTCCACAGAACTTCTTTAATCCCTTCTGATTGTTTGGAATTCTTTTGGGCCTGAATCGTTTCAAAGACCTTATACGCTATTCCGTAAGCCTCAAGGCTGCTTTTGACCACCTCGGAAAGGACGAGCAGCGGGAGGCCTCGTTTGCCATAGTGTCCCTTTTTGCTCATCCTTTCTTTCCAGTTTGCCGTCCTTACTTTCTCAAGAATATCCATCTGGCTGACCGGCATAGGCGCGTCGCCTTGTCCGTCCCTTATGGCATTGACGACTGAAACAACGCTTGCGACGGAGCAGGACGATTCATGGAATTGCTTCACATGGTGTTTTATAAGCGCGGATTTAAGCGAATTGCCATCGGATTGAATGGGAGCGTCGATGTTCTCCCCTTGATAGCGACCAAACGCACCGGTGCCGGTGATTTTGTGGAAACAATACGGCACATAAAGATAAGCCCGTATGATGATTCTACGAAGCTTCATAGCTCCAGCGTACGTCCGGTTTTTAACGATTCTTCCGCCGCCAGAACAATTTTAAGGCTGTCCCTATCTTTTGTTTCATTATAAAAAAAAGCTGCTATTAAAGACCGTTGTGATTTTTTACTCATTTTGCCTTCCCCTATCTATATGTTTTGTTAAGACATCATTTTTGTAAACTGTTGTCTAAATTTTCGGGCTCCTGCGTTGGCCGGGTGCCTGACTTTTATGGATCTGAACCCTAATTGATTGAGAATCGCATAAGATTTTTCGCCAACTGCAATAATTTTTTCTGTTCCTACAATTTTGACCAGTTGTTTAAGGATGTCTGTTCCTGTTTGAAACTCGTCACTTGCCGGCGTCCGATTTGAAAGCAGCCCTGCACTTGGCTTGTACGGATGCCATGGAAAGGCGTTCCATATTACAAAATCTTCTGGACTAAAATTTGTTTGAGCGATCTGCCCCCATACTATAGTGCCGGTTGGTTCTGTAAATCCTAATGGCTTTAAACTGGCCTTGCTGGTTCTTTTCGGCTTAATACCGGTAAATACATGCTCAGGCAAAATTCCTCTTGTTTTGTGGCCGCCCAAGAGTATCCTTTCAGAAGTCATAGGGATTCCGGTAAAGTGACCTCCCTGGTAACCGATTGCCTCTCCTAAGAGAAGGTATTTGGCCTTTCCGGCACGTTCAGAAAGATAATGAAACAGCTGCCGCCTACGGATGGCAGGTGCCTTAACAGAAATGTCATGATCCTTGTCAGATTCCCACCAGGGATTAAAAATACCGCTTTTCTTAGGGGAGTTTTTTAAAGATTTAATGAAGCTTTCAATCATAATTTTTGTCAATCAATAAGGGCCAAATCTGCTCTTGACTCTTTTGAAAATTACAGCAAGAGTAAAGAGCATATTTGACCCCTCTTCTCAAGTCCTCTGTCATAATGGCAGCCTTTATACACCTATTTGTTGAGTTATTTACTTAC
>JAQBHK010000421.1:0-3857 GCA_032127815.1 Desulfobacterales bacterium | reverse complement strand
GGCGCTGCTGGATTCCTTGCCAAACCACACGAAAATCGTGAGCTTGCTATGACGGTTAAGAAAGTTTTGGGCGGAAAATGATAGTAAAAAAATATGAGATCCAAACCTGTGATTACTGCTATCAACGCGCCATAAACCCCTCTAATCTCTTGGATATGTAATGAGTATCAACGCGCTTAATCCTGGATCACCGGAACCTTCTGGCTGCTTTGGTAATATAAAAATCTTAGTAGAAAGAATCCTCCCTCTCCAGCCCTCCCCACTACCACTCCCTTAGACTTTAACCCAAAAGAAAACCCCTGGAGTTGACCAGACCCCAGGGGCAATTTTGGAGGTCTCCTTAAGGCGATATGCCTCAAGATGACTATGAAGGTGCTCTAAAAAGAGCATTACATATATCGGCAGAGTGGCTAAAAATCTTTAATACAGGAAGGTGGTTTTGCAGGGTAGTTTCGATGCTGTTACAGGTTGGCTGGGATGATGCTACTGTGCCGTGGGTACGATTTGTTGAGCACACTTTTTTACATCTGGTGAATACACTGTTGATTTTCTCCAAGAATCATCTATCAAATCCCTCCTGTTTGCGCTCCCCCGTGTCAGAATATTTCCTAAAATTTCTCAATGATTTTTTGAACAGAATCAAGATTTGTATACGAAATCTGTAAAAATCTACAACAAAAAAATAATGCCGAAGGCTAATGAGAAAGTTTACAATAGCTTAGTTCACCACCCATATTTGCCGCCCCATTTTTTGCTAAAGACTTAATTCGAAATGCCGATTAATAAAAGAATTCCGCGACAATTCCATTATAAGAAATTCTATAAAGGATAATTTTAAATGGCAGATATGTTTGATAATATTGACTGGCATGACCTGGGGGAATTCAGCAGTATAGGAGAGGAGTTTGAGGAAGAGGCAATAGAGTATTTAAGAATTGAAACTGAATTTGAAAAAGATAATAATGAGTTGCAAAATGAAACTTAGATTTTAACCAAGATGATTTTGGTGTATATGAGCCTATTTGGAAGCCGTATATTGGGCGATAATTTTTATGAAGGGGCAAGTCCATTAATAGAATAGTTTGTGCCGTATTAATTGCATTGTTGACAGTTTCTTGTGCATCTGATGCCGAAATTGAGGTAGACCGGGATGGTAGATTTATTAAGTATCCCAATGGAGTTGTTTGCGACAATAAAACGGGCCTTGAATGGTATGCCTGGCCTGATAAGGAAACAAACTGGAAAATGGCTGAACAATGGGCAAAAAGGCTGCAGGTGGCTGGCGGTGGCTGGCGGTTGCCTGCAATAAAGGAACTTGAAGCCCTTTATGAAAAAGATGTTGGAACACGCAACATGACCCCTTTGTTGAAAACCTCTGGATGGTATGTGTGGTCTGGTGAAACCAAGGGTTCGTCGTCGGCCTGGGGCTTCGCCTTCAGTTACAGCCGCAAGTACTGGGACACCCAAGACTCCCCCAGCGACGGGCAGGCTTTTGCAGTGCGTTCCATCAAGCATCCAGGTCATCTCATAAGTTGCATTGATTGGGGTTCGCAATCAACAATAGAAAACCTATCCTGGACGATAGAATGGTTCAAAAAGTTCCCCGGAACTATCTAACCCTATTCTTTTGTAAGGACGGCTGCGGCCGGGAATACGGTTTACATGCGCATGGAAATCAAATAAAAATCCTAATCCTACTCATCAATCCTCCGGCACACTGACATACTGTTCAAGCGTTTCGCTCCAAGATGATTCCCCTTTCTGTACTTATTAAACCGCCATTTTCGTCTTATTTCCAATAGTTTTGAACACACTCCATATGACAAGAAAGGTATTAAAGGTAAGGCGTTTTATTACAATGAGACTGCGATGGTAAATGTGAATCAAAAATGGTTTGATTACAGGCGGCTATCCACCGCTGTTTAACAATAACAAAATCCATGGTGCTTCTTGTGATTTGCCAGGCAGGGGAGTTCGCATAGGGCCTTCCCGGCACCTTTAAACACACACACACGCCATAAAGGAAAAAATGTTGAGAGATGGCAGTTTTTTTTGGAGGGAAAAAGTTTTGATGAGCATGGGGGGCTGCGACGATCAGAACCATCACATTTTGATGTTGGAAAATAAAAAGGCATGGTTCAGGTTTTCATCGTTTGATATAAACAGTGGCTAAAATACTAAGTTTCTGGGAAATATGTCGATATAAAATTCAACAAATTGTTACAACATTCTTGACAACTATTTTTACATTTATTTATTATCCAATCGCAAGCTTTGGAACTCCAAGTTTTTGCTCTATCGTAAACTACCCCTTCGGTTTCGACCAAAGGCGTGGGGTCGCTTCGGCGGCCCTGCTATTTTATAGCCTTTCATATGCGCACATTCATATACATCGACGCCAGAATATTTCATTTTACAGCCACCTTGTTTCTTTGAGTTTTTAATGTTATATCTTAATAAGAGTTGCTATCTCACACGGACAATCTGATCTTTTTGATTTTTCAAGGGAAAGCTATTGGTGACGTTTGAAATAGTTGGGCGGATTACAGACATAGATACAATTGCCGTTGGAAAATCGATTCATGAAGTTGAACGGCTGGTAAAGATTTATGGAGATGGGCGATGGAGGAAACTTAAAGGGATTGCCCAGATTCGGTTAAAAGATGGTACTGTTTGTGAGGCAGAAGTCCACTGGTACGAAGCCCACGGAATTGGCAAAAAAGAATTTAAAATAAAACATATCCTTGATTAATTGGGATGGAGAGTTATGGGAAACAAAAGTTTTGCTATATGCGTTAACAACCTGGGTTATGAGGCATCTTTAGAGCGCTGGAAAGTGTATGAGGTGATTGAAGATGTGAAAGCGGTCAGCTATAACCAGATTCGTGTAATTGACGAATCGGGTGAGGATTACCTATTCCCAAATGATTTTTTCGTAGTTGTTAACCTGCCAAAAACGGTTAGAGAGGCGATGATTGCTTCTAAATCTCCAGAATGCTGAATGCCGACATCAATCAAAACCGCAGGTATTAGCTACCCGGATCATTGTGCCCAAATTGTGCCCGTCAAGGTCAAAGTTGTAAGAACATTTCCAAACGAAACCAAAAACTCTTGAAAAAAACTCATATAGAAACAACATGTTAAAAATACATAGAATTAGGATTTTTAAAATGTTGGTCTGAAAATCCCCGTGTCGGCAGTTCGATTCTGTCCCTCGGTACCAATATAATCAAGGGGTTAGCGAGTTAAAGCTAGCTCCTTTTTTATTTTAGTCAACAGAACTCACCCCCTGTCTATTGTTTAGCTCATCACTGAAATTCAAGTTTCATCCAGGTGTAGCTTGTTTCACAGCATACATTTCCGTTCATTTCGCTTCATTTCAGTTCATTTGAATTCATTTCCGTACAAATTTAAGATGAAATATGTCAACCAACCCTATTTCCCCGGCCCCTCAGAAACGCATCCAACGCCTCGATCACTATGCCGGTGATATCCGCATCGTTTTCCTTTGCATAGGCTTCAATCCTCTCGGCAAGTCGGCAGGGGAGCTGGATGTTGAACTCTTTAGTCATATCTGAACATTGATTCTTAAATTTGTCGGTGGCCATTTAGGTGCGGTCCTTTTCTGTTGAAGCTTAGAATAAATATCGGCAAATACGCCATTAACCTTAACCTATCACATATTATGAAACCACCTCAAGCATAACCATACAGAATTCTTGACATTTCTTGGTCGATTATGTATTCAATTGAAATAACAATCAGTTCGGAGGCGGCATATGACCTAAAATCTGCAATTGCCGATTTAGCCGTAGCTGCGAGGCGCAGGGTGTGAAGCTGTAGTAATTTACCGCGAA
>JAQBHK010000420.1:0-4900 GCA_032127815.1 Desulfobacterales bacterium | reverse complement strand
AAAGTCGTTTCAATTTAATCCTGGCATCATCAGTAGAAAAGCGCCAGTCTACTTTGGCTTGAAGAAAATTGCGTTGAATTTGCCATTGGGCTACTTCCTGTTCCAAAGTATGTTTGTCTGGAATCCGGCGACTTAGACATTGATTCATCAAAACCCGCAGCTCGATTTCAGCAATATTGAGCCAGCTGCCGTGCTTGGGTGTATAGTGTATTTCCAATCGATTCAGCAAACTTCTTGCTTCATGTGGTTGAAAAGTTTCGTATAATGAGGCCCCGGTATGCGTGTTGAGATTATCCATAACCAAAACAACTTTTTTTGCATTGGGATATTGATTGTCCAACAGTTCTTTGATCTGCAACGCCCAATCAATTTTCCCTCGATGGTCCGTTATCGAAACATACCGCTTGCCACCAAAGGGTTCGTAAAACATGAACAGATTGCAAACGCCATTGCGTTCATATTCATAGTCATAGCGCGCAGGGAAACCAGGTTCAGCAGCAACGGGATTACGGGTTTCTTTGGTCAGCTGTTTAGTTGTTTCATCCATGCATACCATGGGTTGATCCGGATCATAAGGTCGTTTGTAAACTGCCAGGATATCTTCCATGGCGCAAACAAAAGCAGCATTGGCTTTTGGGGGAATGCACCATTGCTGTTTCAGCCACGGTTTAAGTTCGTTTTTTTTAATGTCTGGCGAACGGCTTCATGGGAAATGCTCTGCAAATGTCCAAACTCTACAATCGAATCTGCCAAAAGGCGCAGGGTCCATCGCGCCCGGCCAGGCGGTGGTTCACTGCAAGAAAGAGCAACCAGATGTGCCTCAACATCACCGTCAATCTTTTTGCGTGAAACTTTCTGGGTATATTTTCGCCGTGATAAAACCGCATCAAATCCCTCTTCAACAAGCTGTTTACGGATCCGCTCGACGCTTTGGACAGTTACTTCTAAGGCTTCGCTGATTCTTTCATCTGGCCAACCAGGACCATCATCGCTTTGGTCCGCTTTAAGCAATATCCGGGCACGGGTAAACATTCTTGCTGGGCCTCGTCCAGATGTCGAGAGCTTTGCACAACTCCTAAATTTTAGTCAAAACTATTCTCTTTTATGGGTGTGCACATGACTCCAGTGCACACCATATATTGTATGTCCGATATCAGTCGTAAATTTCGTTTGTATCAGGCTCGCGTTTGTAAATATCTTTTGAAAAAACGTGATCTATTGCTGCCGCCTGCTGAACTAAACGGTAAAACAATTTTCCTCGTGAAACCGAGGTCCGACGATTAAATCGGAATGTGTATTCGTCTAAATAGTACTCTAAATGAATAGGACGAACAGCCCCTTGATAAGTACCCAACAGCCAGCGTTTGAGCAAGGATGCCACCAAGTGAGCTTTCGGAAGCAGATTGTCGCCTACTTCGGCTTCTTCACGGATAATTTCGTGAGTGTATCCCAACTTATCGATTCCATTGTAACCTTGCCAACCATCTGTTTGTACAATACTGCCAGGTTCTATATTTTTTTGTACAGCATTTTCCAAACTTTTTGCAGATGCGTCTGGTACACGCTGCAGCCGAATCCGACCAATTTTTCGGCCATCTTTTTGAGCTGCTATCACAACAAGTTCTTTTCCAGATGCACCACGACCACGCTTGCCGGTCCTTTTCCCACCAATAAAAGTTTCGTCTACTTCAATTATTCCTTCAAGACGATCTCGACCTGGCCGTACCATAGCACGCCGCAATTTATGCAACCATGTCCATGCCGTGTGGTAGCTGCCCAAACCAAGTATCCGTTGCAGCCCCAGCGCATTTGCTCCATATTTTTGATTCGTTATATGCCAGATCGCATGAAACCACAGTTGCAAAGGCTTTTTGGTGTCTTGAAAAATTGTGCCAGCCAAAAACGAGGTTTGTACGCCACAGTTCTCACAATGGTACAAATCGCGTTTCGTAAGCCAAGCTTTTTTATTTCCACAGTTCGGGCATTGAAATCCATCAGGCCAGCGCAACTTTTGAAAGTATTGGCGGCATGCCTGTTCAGTGGAAAAACGGTTTTCAAATTCAAGCAAGTTTGTGGGGTAATCCTCCATAACAAGGGACACTACATATTGTACCTACTGGAGTCAAGTGCATACCCACATACTTTAATTTGTTTCTGAGTAATGAATTCCCTCAAAAGAAGAAACCCATCGGAAACACCTTCATGCAAGTAAACCCCCATTCTTGAACTTTGCATACATTCAAAGAGCTTTATCCACGTTTGATCCACGTTTAGTGTTCTGCATACATCGATTACAACTGTTCCAAACGATTCCTTTTTGATGCCAACACAAAGATCGAAAAACCCCCAGCACGTAAAATAGGATTTGGTGAGAGGGCTCATGGGAGGTCCTGAAGGCAAATACAAATCTTCCGCATGAGCGTAAGCATTTGTCAGATTTGAGAGAGCCGGTAATTCGGCGAGTTGTTCTACAAAAACAGATAGTTTATTTTGAGCATAAGCATAAACACCATGTAATGGATCTAACCCGGAGAGATCTTTTTCCGTTATCACAGATTTTTCCAAATTATCAGCATGTATTTTGGAATTTTTAAATTCAGAAATATCTATGACTTTCCTGTTTATCGTTTTTCGTAAAGCAGAAATTACTTTCTTTTAGATAGGACCATGTCCTGAGATTTTTCGTTTCAATTTTACCATAAAGCAATGCAATTTCCTGCAATCTTTCTTCAGTTTGAACTCTGAATCTTACAGGTCTTTTATTAGTGCCTAATTTTGCCATTGAGCTGCCTTTCTAATTTTCTTTGGTCATAACAATGATGATGCAATTAGAACAAGCCGAAACCATGTCGGCGAGCCGTTACCGAGCTTGCCGCCCAGAGTCTCCGTAGCTTCAAGTCAGACATCCGGCGAGATACCGTCAATAATCAACACGACCGGACGATCGGACAGCTCAATCGGTTCAATGGCCGGCAGCGTGCCAAGCCATTCATCCCCCCGTTGTGCCGCTTGGCGCAATATTTCAAAAACCAACGAACGCAATTCCTCGGTAACCCAGGAATCGACCAATATACCGGAAAGCGGGATGCGAACTTGCAGGGCATCGGGAGCGGCCGAGGAGTGTTGATCTTCTAAATAAATTATTTGCCTTTTCTTAAGATAGCTATGATTTCCCGGCCGAATTCCTGGCATTGCCAGTTTTTCAATTCTTTTATTTCTTCAAGTGCTTTGGCATTTAAAGGGTTCCGGACGGCAACAGCGCTGATCAAAAAGTTATTGCAAAGAATTCCGGGATCGATTTCCAGTATCTGAGATTTTGAATCTCTCCAGGATTTAAGGGCCTTAACCCTTGCTGCAACGGGAGCTTGGACCCGCGGCGCCCGGTTTCTCGGATAAAGAGGAAGTTCATTTTGAGGTATTTGCAGAGCGCCGGCTACTATATCAATAACGTGATTGCCGTACATTTGAATCTGTCTCGGGCTGAAGGCCTCGGTCTGTTTCAGGCTCGGCAAGTCAACCGGCTTTTTTAAAGCAACTTTCATTAAAGCATTGTTGCTAAAAACCTTGAAAAGCGGTTTATCTTTTTTTTCCGCAATGTTCATACGGAACCCAAGCAGGACTTCAAGTACCGCCAGACTTCTGCGATCAAGCTTTCCGGCACCTTTGAATCTCAGATATAGCGGATCATCGTCACTTGAAACCGCCCGCACCTCGCTTAAAATTTTATTTTCTTCATGTACCCAATCAAGACGCCCCTTTTTTTCAAGCTCTTTTTCAAGCATTTTGGCCAGGGGAATTAAATAGGCCGCGTCCGCGACGGCATACTCTATCATTTTTTTCGGCAAAGGACGTACAGACCAGTCTTTCTTCTGATACTTCTTGTCCAAACTGACACCAAATTTTTGCTTAAGAACCGCATTCAAGCCTGTCTCTTTATACCCTAAAAACATACTTGCAACCTGGGTGTCAAAAAGGTTGTTTATATTAATGTTAAAGTCTCGGTAGAGACTGCGAACATCATAATCAGCTCCATGAAAAACTTTTTTGATTTTCCGATTGGAAAAAAGCGGTTTCAGGCAAGACAGGTCTTTTATCTGCATCGGATCAATAACAACACTGGCGGTCTCGGAAGCCATTTGAAGCAGGCATACCTTCTCTTTAAAATGGTACATGGAGTCGGCTTCCAGATCAACGGCAACAGAAGAAACTTCTTCAAGGGATTTGGCAAAATCTTCAAGTCCGGTGAGTGTATCGATGAATTGGTAGTTCACTTGCATATTAATCGCTTTCGTGTTTTCGTGGTATTTTTTTCTTTTCCAGTTCGTCCGGGTTAGGGAAGAAAATGCCTCAGTATACGGTTATCGTCGAATTTCCCTTGACCCGCCGTTACATTTACCCTAAATTATTGAATTTTGATTGATTCATTGAATGGTTAAATAGTATATTAATCTCATTGAGTCAAAACTCAAACTTTAATCCTAAATCGTGATGAATGCGATATTTCACGAATTCATCAATCTTAATGGTGACAAGATAATGATAAACATAACATTTCCTGATGGTAATATAAAGGGTTTTGAAAATAATCCAACAGGGTTGGATGTAGCCACAAGCATTTCAGAAGGTCTGGCGCGTGATTGCGTTGCCATGGAGCTGAACGACAAGATTGTCGATTTGAAAACGCAAATTGCCGGCGACGCCAAAATCAGGCTGATCACAACCCGAGACGCGGAAGGGCTTGAGATTATGCGCCACAGCGCGGCCCATGTCATGGCCGATGCCGTGCTGCGTCTTTACCGGGATGCCCAATTGACTATCGGTCCCGTTGTGGAAGACGGCTTCTATTACGACATCGACATGCAGCCGCTTTCTAAAGACGATTTTCCGAAAATAGAGGCCG
>JAQBHK010000419.1:0-4977 GCA_032127815.1 Desulfobacterales bacterium | reverse complement strand
GGTCCGAGCGCTCATCCGCCTGGTTGGGATTCTCCTCCTGCTCGGGAGCAGAGTAATAAGGCGTTCCCACTTTGAGCGTATCAGGTCCGCCCAACTCTTCTCCCCGCAGCTTGGAGACCCCGAAATCAATCATCTTGACCGTGTCTTCGTCCGTAAGCATCATGTTAAAGGGCTTCACATCCATGTGGATGATTCCGGCGTGATGCAGCCGGGCCAGTGCTGCCAGGATTTGCCGCGTGTACTGAATGGAGGCATCGATGGAAAGCGGCCTGGAAGGTGTATCCTCATAAGTTTCTCCGATCACGGTACCCAGATTATTGCAATAATATTCCATGACAAAAAAAGGCTTGCCGTTGTGCGTGTCCAGGTCCCAGACTTCTGCAATGTTGGGGTGCCTGAGGCGCGCCATGGTGACGGCCTCCTTCATAAACTGCCGTCGAACTTCCTT
The DNA here is from genome assembly GCA_032127815.1 of Desulfobacterales bacterium. Classification (GTDB taxonomy): domain Bacteria; phylum Desulfobacterota; class Desulfobacteria; order Desulfobacterales; family UBA11574; genus Desulfatibia_A. Next base: position 4,529 of record JAQBHK010000419.1, on the reverse strand, counting down.
TATGCCCAGGAGGTTCACCAAAACCTGGCGCGGTTCGCAAACCTTTAAAGCCACGATTTTCTCCGTGTCGGGTATGGCGGCCTTATAGACTGTTCCCATGCCCCCTCTGCCAAGCAGCCCCGCAACTGTGTATTTGCCGATTTTTTTCACCGGTACCTTAATTTACCAAAGTTTGTCTGCGTGGACTTTCTGGAGACCAAGCGCAATGATCTTCTCCGCGGTCTTTCTGACATCATAAGGCACAAATCGCACTTCAAGCGTGCGGGTTTTACTCTCCCAGATTACATATTTCGCATTATCGTTGCCGTCTCTTGGCTGCCCCACGCTGCCCACATTGACAATGTATTTACTTTCTGCGGCCAGGGGTTGGACTCCTTCAGAGAGGGGGGCCGTGTTAACCCGTCCGTCTGTGTAAGAGATTAAAAGCAGTTCGTGGGTATGCCCGATCATACAAAGATCGTATTTCATCGTTTTGAAGATTTCAAGAAGCTGGGTCCGGGAAAACTGAAATAGATAGTCACTGACGCTGTCCGGCGGAAACCCGTGCACCAGAAGGCAATTATTGACGGACATATTTACCGGCAGCGTTTTCAAATAAGCCAGAGATTCCTGGGACAAGAGCTGTTCGGTCTGCAGCAAAGAACGTTTTGCGTGCGGATTGAAACCGTATAGACTCTCCTTGTCCACAAGACCCAATTCGTGATTGCCCATAAGCGATGGTATATTGCGGGAACGCAGGAGTTTAATCACCTGATCGGGCTCAGGGCCGTAGCCAATGTTGTCCCCCAGGCACACAACCGTTTTAATGCCTCTAATGTCGATATCTGCCAGTACCTTTTTTAACGCTCCCAGATTACCATGTATGTCGGAAATTACGGCCAGTTTCACTTTTTAGTTTTCGCCTCCTGGGGGGGTTGGCTTGTAATGCACACGAAGGTAACATAGTGTTTATGGCGGGTCAACCGGAGATAAGCACTTGTAAATTTATAATATTTCCTTAACTCGACCAACTGCACCACTTTCTAAGCGGACTTTAATGCCATGGGGATGCGTCGGCGATTTGGTCAGAATGTCTTTGACAATGCCTTGGGTTAATTTCCCTGACCGCTGGTCGTTCTTTAATACGATCAGAACATGCAGTCCCGGCTTTATTTTTGCGCGTTTTATACCATTCATGATTCAAATTCCACTAACCTGTGTTCATCCACGAATCCAGAATGAACACGAATTTATGTGCATCCACTAGTTTCACTAATTTATGGATGTCACCAGGTGTCTTGTTTTGACAAAACCCGTTGGTTGACAAGATGCCTGTTATCAGGTATCTGACCGTAAATGCAACCGGTTTTTCAGTTCGTGTCCGTGGACAGGATCATATATCGCCGGTCTTATTAAGAAAAAAAAGTGAAATAATCTAACGGAGAACTCAATATGGAAACGACCAAACGCCCTGATTGCAGGGAGAATATTGGAGAATGCGGAAGGTAATTAATGCAACAGGGCAAGGAGGCCGAGCTCGACAACAAGCTAATAGCAGTAGGATCCCTGGTAGTTATTATCGCCGGAGCCTTTACATGCTTAGTCTCGGTGGCAATTGGATTAGGCCTAATTGCCGTAGGTCTAATTGTTTTTTTGCTCAAAAGACTAAATGAGAAAATAGATTTTTTGAAAACTCGCCGCCAAAAGGTAAATGTAGGCAATACCGCAGGATCATAAAGCAACCTTTCAAGACCTGTGAACAACTACAACTAATGCACGCCCCGCAAGTTCCCCGTCCCCAAAGTTATAATCGAATAGACGTCTCCAAGGTCCACGAAAATCTAGCGGGTAAGCTGAAAGGCTATCCATATGCCAAGTATTCCACCGGCACCGCTTCCAAGCAGCGAGGCCAGTGAAACCCCCTCAGCGCCCAGCAAACCAGACAAATACCCTCCTGCATAGGAGCCGAGAATCATTCCAAACATAATCATTGCTTTACGTGACATCTTTTTTGCCGGGATAAACACACATTAGCATGTGCTTATTTATGGATGTGCAGAATTTCCTGAAATGGTGTTCTAATTTTTTTTACCTGTCAGGTTCAACTGAACCGAGCTGCGGGCCGCTTCAGGCAGCCCCTGCCATTTTCAGCTTTCCATTTATCCAATACTCTTTAAAGTATTGTTTACAATTTCCACATCTGTAAGAAAAGTTACGTACCCCGCCTCTTTCCTCCCCTTTAGGGTTCAGGAGACGGAGGCTATCCTGCCCAGCACCGCAAGACAGGCATTTCTTCTCTTTCGACAAGCATCTTTTTTTATTATCTTTCATTGCAGCTATAGATTTGCAGGTTTGATGTGATACCGGTAATATAATAAAAATATGATGGTAGGTCAAAGGAATTAAAGTTGTGTGGGCTTCGAAGGCCTTAACTGTCTTTTTGAGGCGTAAGGCCGTTAGGTTGCATTTCCTATCCAGAGGCTGGAATCCAAGATATGGTATGAAAAAGAAAGGCAGAGCCTTAAACTCTGCCTTTTCCGTTCGGTTGAGCCGTTACCCAAGTTGAGTGCGGAGTCGTCCGAACCCTGTAATGTATCGGTATGTGTTAGCTACATTTGTACTACATACCTCAAAGATGACCATAGCCGCTATATTCTTTTTATTTACAAGAATTATACTTTACCTTTAAGCAAAGCAAATTTAACAAACTTTTTTTCAGCTATGTGATAATCTTTCTCTGAATAGAAGTTCAGATTCTCTGGAATCCGAAATATTTTTTGGTATTTTTTTAACAGCATCTTTAGGCCGGCATTTTTGGTAAATTTGTTTTGCATACTTACCTCCTTCAAGATGTTTGCTATAAATACATTCAAAAAACATGCCAGAAAATAGAAAATATTAAAAAAACAATTTAATCAAAAGGTTAGCAACATTCAAAATCTCGTCTCAAATAATAAACCTCCCAATTATTATGTAATTCATTTCACAATGTGAAAAGTTTTACATAGTTTTGTGGTAATATGGGGTTTTTAAAACCAGAAATGCATCTGGGGATATTTCAGTCAGGTTTAATTGATGTAACTATAAGAAAACATTTTTGATTATTCATATGAAACATTAAAAGTAGAGAGAGAATGTGCCGGCCTAGCCCGAATCTTTTCACCCTTCGGGGGCATCAGACTCGTGGGGAATGCGGGTCAGTAGTCTTTGCCGAGCAGATGCATATTGCCGATGTTAACATTGGCGAGGCCGTTATCCAGGGCAACTTCCCGGCAGCGCAGGGCGTGCGATTTTGCGGTGGTGGGCAGGTCGTTGAGATAAAACTGAGGGTAAAAGGCCAGCAGACTGTAAGGGATCTTGGGGTCAAGATCGGCGATGAACTTGGCGATGCTTGCCACTTCGGATTCGTCTATGTATCCCGGGACCAGCAGGGTGCTGGCGATCAAAAGCGGTGGCCGGGGCCGTTTACAGATAAGCTGGGCCAGTGCCTTAAAATTTTCAAGGGTTTTGGCGTTGGTTACGCCGCAAAGGGCTAAATGAATCTCTTTGCTCCAGGCTTTCAGATCGAACTTGACCAGGCCGCCGGATTTGAGCGACAGCTCCGCCATCATAGAAAGATATGGCTCCTGTACGGACCCGTTGGTTTCCCAGCAGATTCGCATGATATTGTTTTTGGCATTTTTAATGGCTATTTTAGAAGCTTTGACGGCATGCAGGATCTGGGGGGTAGGGTCACCTCCAAAGTAACAGATGCAGGTGGTCTTTTTGTCGGCGGCCCGAGCGAGTTGTTTGGCAGAGATTGTTTTTGTAGAAAATGTGCGCTGCTTGAATTGATGGTTCTGGCAGTACAGGCAGTTGAAGGCACAGGCATGGTAAAAAACCGCCAGATTGCGATAACCGATTTCAGGCCCTTTTGAAACCGAATATCGGGGGTGTCCGCAGCCGGTACCGGCCGGACAGACAAAATCGCCCACACAGTTGGTGGGCAGAGGGTCAAAGTAGTAGTAAAGATTACCCTCGTGCGGCCGGCCGCCGTACATACGGCCGTTTTCCACGCGGCGCTGACCGCAGAACCCTGTGTCTCCTTCGGGAATTCGGCAGCCGTGAACACACAGCCCGCATAAAAGGCCGTTTTTTGAACGGGGAGGGTCAATCGGCAGGCCGTAAGCGGTTCGACTTTGGTCGTGCACCTTTTTGATTCGGGGCCAGACCACGTCAAAATTGTTTTTAATACAGTCGGCGCAATATCCGATGGTGTCGGAAATAGTTCGGCTGCTTGTGCTGCAATAATTGCATGTTCCCATTTTGATAGTTACGGGTTACGAGTTACAGGTTGCTGGTTACGGGTTACGAGTTTCAAGTTTCAAGTTGCGGGTTGCTGGATACTTGATACTGGATAAAGTGAAGTTTTGTTCTCGATTATAAAGAATGTTTTGGTGGTTTTCAATTACCTTCTTATTGATTGGAAACTTTTTAATAAACTTTGATGAGTCAGACCTTAAGGGTAATCGATATGAGGGCGAAAATCATTGCGCCAAACGAGGTTGGGT
>JAQBHK010000418.1:0-3485 GCA_032127815.1 Desulfobacterales bacterium | reverse complement strand
GGCATAATCAGACTGGTTTTTTGAAGCGGTGTTATGTGGGGTTGTGTCTGATTTTTCGTTTATCTCTATCACGTCGTTACTGACCCTATCGACTCTTCATCCGTTAGTGTCCATCCATGAATCCAAAATACACACGCTGGGGGTCAAATTCAAGGCCGCAACAGTGGCTGATTGTTTGCTCTGATTTTGAACCTTAGTACACGTATTCTTAAATACGGTATCGTTTTATAATCACCGCAGAGGCGCAGAGTTCGCAGAGAAGTTGTTTCTTTTTTGCTTTCCGCTGAAAAGGCGGAAAGCAAAAACATGCATACCTGTGGGATAATGAAATAACGACTTGTATTTCAATACAATATTACTTCTATAAAGCTTGAGCTATTTTCTTTTGCCGTCCCCTCAACGGCAAAAGAAATAAGAATGAACTCTGCGGCCTTTGCGTCTCTAGCGCAGCGGGCGGTGAAACAATATAAAAAAATACGTCATCGAACTTACGAATTAGAGCACTGAGCGATCTTGCAGCGAAAACTCCCCGGCCCCTCAAATATTTCTGCCTAAAGAAAACAACGGGACAAGTTTTTCTTGCCTGAAATGCACCACTAAAATGCCCGCCACAATCAACAGCAAGGCACTCAGAATCTTGATCGTGACCGGCTCTCCCAGAACCAACCCACCCAGCATAACGCCTGCCATCGGCATAATAAAAATAAATGAATGCAGCGCTACGGCGCCGTATTTCTTGAGCATAGTGATCCATGCCAAAAAACCGAAGGAGGCTGTTACAAGGCTCTGGTACAAAAGCGATGCCACAATTTTGGCGTCCACATGGCTGATCATGGCGCCGTCCCACAGAAACCCTCCCAAGAAAAAGACCGGGACTGATAAAACCATGGGGTACAGTACAAGATGAAACGGTAAAAAAGTGTGGATAATCCTTTTGGTATAAACAGCGCTGCAGGACCAGAGAAACGAGGCGGACAGAATCATCATATCCCCGGTTTGGAAATCACCGGAGATGCCTTTTCTTTCCAAAAAAACAAACGCAACTCCGCTAAAACCCATGAGGATACCCAGGGTTTTTCTGATGGTAATGCGGTCTCCGGGAATAAAAAAATGTGCCAGAAACAGCACGAAAAAAGGCTGAATATTGAGCACAAGGGTTCCCCTGGAAGCGTTCGATTTGCTGAGACCCAGATAAAGCAGCGACAGTTGCACCACAAATACTATTGAAATAAGCAGCAGCTGGGGTATCTGCTTCTTTTTGATATCAAAAGAACGGCCGGTAATACGAGCCCACAAAAAAATCGCCACCGAGGCGATTGTAAAGCGCAGACCGGCGGTGGTGAACGCCCCCAGACCTGTTAGGCTGATTTTAATGGCAACCGCATTGGCGCCGAAAAGGGTGCAAATGCATACTGTAAAAACGGCCGCTGAAAAAGGAAGATCCTGGTTTGAGGGTGAAGATTCCATCATTATTTAAATAAAACCCTAATTGCAGTTACCGGTACGTTAATGCTGTCTGAATAATGCAAACATAGCATTAAAGCATAGGCGTGAATAGCTTAAATTTGAACTGCAACAGCGAGCGCATTCCCCGCAGCTTGCTGCAGGGTTCTTTAATTCCCCGAAGCTTGTCGTAGCGTAGCGAAGAGACTCGCCCAAAGCCTTACCGCTCTTTTTTTGGTTTCGGGATTATACCAGATCTCGTGACTGCCCTTTGCCTGGCGATCAAAAACAAAGCCTGCGTTTTTGAGCTGACGGATTACCTGAATAGGTGTTAAACTTGGCAGTTTTGTCATGCGGCGATCGAAACGGGAATCTTGGCTTCAATGGCAACATTATCGACCCTTGCTGCTTTTAAGGCTTCGGGCAGTGCATCTCCATGTTCAAGGTATGATTCCACTAGTTTGCGTGCCACGTCTTGAGCTATCTCCATTGTCTCTGCAACAGTCCTGCCCTGGGCCAGCAAATCCGGAAGATCCTTGCTCGTGGCAAGATAGCCTCCTTCTTCCAGAGATTCAATTTTGATGTTTATAAGAAATTCGGGTTAGTCGAGGATTGCAAATATATCTTTTGCAGGGACAGCGCCTTCTCTTAAAATTTTGGGCATATCGAAGGTAACATCGATGACGGTTGAGCCGGTGCCGCCTTCAAGCTGCCCGGCGTCGAGGATAAGATCCAGCTTGTTGGTAATTAGAGGGTCCAGATCGGAAACTCGTGAGCACCCGCCACGGCCGGTAAGGTTGGCGCTTGTAGCGGTTATGGGGACTCGAACCGCATTGGTCAAGGCAACGGCTACCGGATGTTGCGGCAGACGGACGCCTATTTTACCGGTGCCGGCGGTTAAATTTAACGGCAAGGTTTTCTTAGCCTCAAAAACGATGGTAACTTCACCAGGCCAGAACCGCTTAATAATCTGCAGGGCAATAGCCGGTACAGCATGCACCAGCAGGTCCAGGTCTTTTTGCTGATTTACTAATATCAGGAGCGGTTTGTCATATGATCGCTGCTTGATTTCAAAAATCCGATCGACCGCATCAGGATTCAAAGCGTCAGCCCCCAGTCCGTAAAGGTACTTCGTAGGGAACGAAATCACGCCCCCATTCTCTATGGCCCGGGCAGCCTCGCTGATTATATCCGCTTGGGGGTTTGAAGGGCTTACTTTAATAATCTTACGCAAGTATCGCACCTAACTTAATTCTAATTTTTGTGCCTTAAGCTCAACTTGTTCGGCAAGCTCCTTTTTAAATGCTTCCAGTCGGCTTGTAAGTTTGGAATCTGAAAGGGCAAGTATCTGGGCTGCCAGGATACCGGCATTGCGTGCGCCGGATTTTCCAATGGATACAGTGGCGACCGGAACACCCGGAGGCATCTGAACCGTTGAAAGCAGCGCATCAAGCCCCTGAAGGCAGGAAGAATCTATGGGAACCCCGATGACCGGAAGCAATGTGTAGGCTGCCATAGCTCCTGCCAGATGCGCTGCGTGTCCGGCCCCGGCGACGATAACTTTCAGGCCGCGTTTGCTTGCCGTAGAGGCGTATTCAGCGGCTCGTTGGGGGCTTCTGTGCGCTGATGCCACCGTCATTTCAAAAGGAACACCCAACTTTTTCAAGATCGCGGCGGCTTCTTTCATAACCTCAAGGTCGGAATCACTACCCATAACAATTCCTACTTCAGGGAATTGATCAGAGGGATTTAAAGCCTTATTTCGTTTTTTCAAAACACCTCCTATTTTTATTTAGTCCTGAAAAGCCTGGTCGTTTGGGCCAGATCAGAGATATTTGGCTCTGCCTTGGAGTTTTGTGTCTAAAATCACAAATTCCAAGCACCCCGCCAAAAAGACGGCGGGCAAGCAAAAAACAAACAAGCTCCAAACTACAAGCACCAAATTCCAAGGAAATTCCAAAGTTTGTTATTTTGAATTTCGGTCATTGTTATTTGTTTGATATTTGTTATTTGGAATTTGGAATTTAATTTACTGCATTTGA